>DASZPK010000549.1:0-7945 GCA_035550335.1 Chthoniobacteraceae bacterium
TCACGTCGGTAATTTAATTGTGCCGCGCAAAAAAGAAAACCAATTTGATGAACGACGAGGAATATGAAGGGTCAATCCAGAGCCTTCGAAAGGATGACACTCCGGTAATTGGTCTGGTCCCACGAAATGAACTGGATGAACCGGAAGCCGAGCCGCTCATACCAACTCCGCAGGTGAATCGCTCCCTCGGCCGTATCCAGCGCCAGTTCCACGGCTCCCAAGGAACGGGCATGCGCCTCGACATGCCGGTAGAGCCTGGAGCCGAACCCCGGCGCTGAAGGTCCCGGCGCACGGCGAACTGCCCAAAATGAAAGACCCCGGCGCCCTGGTACCACTCGCACAACGACGACGCCGAGAACCTGTAAAGTGTGGCTGTGCCGATGATCTTGCCGCCGCTCTCGGCGATGAAGGGAATGCCGCTCCGGAGGCATCGAAGCGTCGTAGCCTCATCCTGATGGGAGGCCACATAACGGAACCCGCTCGCCGCGAGCGAGCCGTAGGCGTCATGCAGCAAAGTCGTTATGACCTCCACCGGGTCAGCTTCCCGAAACTCCCGGATGCAAAAGTCCGCGCTCACTTACACCCCGATGTCCTCATTCCAGAGGGTAGGATTTTTGCGGATGAACTCTTCCATGAGCGCGATGCATTCGGCGTCGTTGAGAATCTCGACGCTCACTCCGTTGCTGCGGACGTATTCCTCGGGCCCCTGGAAGGTTTTGTTCTCGCCCACGACCACGCGCGGGATGCCGTAGAGCAGCACCGCCCCGCTGCACATGGGGCACGGCGAGAGCGTGGAATAGAGGACGCATGCGCGATAGACGCGCCCGGCGAGGCGGCCGGCGTTTTCGAGGCAATTCATCTCAGCGTGGTGAATCACGCTGCCATGCTGGACGCGCTGGTTATGGCCGCGTCCGATGATGCGCCCCTCGTGCACGAGCACGGAGCCGATGGGGATGCCGCCGGCGGCAAGTCCCTTGCGCGCTTCCTCGATTGCTGCCTGCATGAATTCGTCCGCCTTGTCCATCGCTGGCGGAAATGGATAGCCATTTCCCGCGCGCGATGCAAGCCGGGGCTGGGTTTCGGGTTTGCCCGCACACAGGCTTCCCGATAAACAAACCCGCAAGTGATTTTTCCGATTCTCATCCTGTGGCTGAACCGCCGACTGCGGAGGGTCTTTCCCTGCACGAACCGCGCGCTTTTTGGCGAATTCCTGCTGCTGCTCGGGCTTGCGCAGTTTCCGGTTCCCTCCATTGCGATGGCCCTGCTGGCGTGTTACGCGGTGGTGTTTTCGCTGGCGCGGTCGTTCTTCCTGCGAGTGAGTCGCCCGGTGGACCGGTATTCCATCCGCTACGCATGGGCCGAGCCGCGCAATGCGTGGCAGATCATCATCCGGGAGCGGTCGCCGGCGGGATTCATCCAGCCCGCAGTCCTGCTGTGCGCGGCGTGGGCGGATGCGTACATGCGGCTGTTTCCGCCGCCGTTCTGGATTTCGGCGGCGCTAATGGTGGGCGCGTGGATGCTGCTGAGGCGTTCACCGCAAAGTCAGCTAACGGTGGCGCTTCGTGCCATCATTGAGCTCATCGCAAGCTTCTCGCGCCTCGACCGTGACAAAAGACTCTGCGCCGCCACGCGCCAAAAACTGGCGCCCATCCCCGCAACCGCCGGGGAATTGCCGGACGTGCTCTTCATCGTTTGCGAAAGCCTCTCCAAGCGCATTCTCGAAAGCGACGACGGACGCAAGGCGGCCCCGTTTTACCACGCATTCCTCGAGCGACAGGGAAACGTCTTTTCATTCCCGAACGCGATTGCGAACTCCACCACGAGCGACATCGCCTACGCCACGCTTTTCACCGGGCTCCCGCCCGACGCGGGCCACAAGGCGTTTCACCAGCAGCCGCTCATCTGGTCGGCGGCGCGGGCGCGGGGTTATCACACATCGTTTTACACTTCGCAGGGCCTTTCGTGGCTGAACATGGATGCGTTTTTCATCGACGACACGCTCGACATCGCCGTGACCCGGGAAACGCTCGGCGCGCCGTGTGTCAACGACATGGCGATGGACGACCGCCTGCTGAACCGCCGGATTCTCGAGGATTGGAAAACCGCGTCCGCCGTCAATGGCGCGCCGCGGTTCTGCGTGGTGAACTACAACATGCTCCACGTCCCCTTTCTCTCGGACGACGAAAAACAACCGCCGCACGAGCGTTACCTCAACGCGCTTGGCATCCTCGACCGTTGCCTGTGCGAATTGATCGAACGCCTGGAAAGCGACGGACGCCTCGAGCGTACGGCGATCGTTTTCACCGGCGACCACGGTGAAATCCCGCGCGATGAGGGGAGTTCCGGCCCGGAGGAGAACCCCGACCGCCTCTACCGCTTTCATCCTGACCTGCTGCGCGTGCCGTTGTGGATCCGGGTGCCGGGCGCGGCCCCCGGCATCGTTGCGCAGCTTGGCGCCAATCGCGAAAAATCCGTGAGCAACCTCGACCTCTACCCCACCCTGCTCGGCCTCCTCGGCTTTCCCGCGGAACGGCTCCCCGCCGCGCCGGGCGGCTGCAATTTGCTTGAGGAGATTCCCAAGCACCGGAAAATCATCGCGCTCAATGCCGGCGACCTGCGCGCGTGGTCGCTCGAACCCTTCGCATCGCTCACCGGCCCCCATTTGTTCCTCTACCAGGACATGGACCGCCATTTCGAACTCTATGACCTGCAAGGCGACCCCGCGTGTAATCTTTGGAAACAACTCGCGCCCGCGGCGCAGAAGCATTGGTTTGCGAGATCGTCACACCCGGCGCTCAGCCGCATCTTGAAAAAGCGCGGCATCCGGCGCGATGAACTCGCGCTTTCCGACAAAATCGCGGCCGAATACAACAGTCGCGCCGTCGAAGACGAATCGGCCCCGCTGCACGAGTTGAACAACTGGCACCTGTTTTCCGCGGAGGATTGGGAGGAATTTTGCCTCCATACCGCGCGCGCCATCGGCATCAAGCCCCGCGACCACGTCTTCGAGGCCGGGTGCGGCGCAGGGGCGTTTCTCGAAGTGCTGCAGCGGCATTACGACATCACGATGGAAGGCGTCGATATCGCCGGGAACCTCATCACCGTCGCGCGCAAGCGCCTCCCCGGGCGCTTCCACGTGGGCGACATCCAGCGCATGCCGTACGTGCCCGACAAGACATTCGACGCCGTCGTCTCGCACGGCGTGTTTTTGTATCTCCCCTCGGCATCCGCGGTGTGGAGCGCCGCCTCGGAGCTGGTGCGCATCGTGAAGCCCGGCGGCGTGGTTTACATCGGCGTGCTGAACGACCCCGAGCGCATCGCCAATTACCAATCCGGGCACAAACCCTCCGGCCAGGCGCTGGTCCCGCGTTCGTTCTGGTCGCAATTCGCCATTCAGAACGGCCTGCAACTGGAACTCATCGACCAGGAAAAAATCTACCAAAAGCCGACGGGCTACGACGCCCACGCGCGCCTGCGCTACTCCGTGTGCCTGCGCGTGCCAGAGCGGCCACCTACCCCTCGCTGAACATTTCCAAGGTCACGTCGCGCTCTTTCGCGTGATCGACCATCGGCGGCGGGTAATCTTTCGCCAGGTGTTCGCCCTCGGCGGGAGCGCGCGTGAATTTCGCGGGATCGACATCGCGCAACCCGGGCAACCATTGTTTGATGTATTGCCCCTCGGGATCGTAGCGCGCCGTCTGCGTCCATGGGTTCTGGATGCGGAAATATGGCGCTGCGTCGGCGCCCGTGCCGGCGCTCCATTGCCAGCCGCCATTGTTGGAGGCGATCTCGCCGTCGATAAGGCGCTGCATGAAATAACGCTCGCCGTGGCGCCAGTCGATATGCAGGTCCTTGGTGAGAAACATGGCGGTGATCATCCGAAGGCGGTTGTGCATGAAACCCGTGGCGTTGAGCTGGCGCATCCCGGCATCCACGATGGGAAATCCGGTCGCCCCCTCGCACCAGCGGCGGAAATCCGCGCCGGGCTTCCTCCATTTCAGGTTGCGCCATTTGGGATTGAACTCGTGTTCGAGCACTGCGGGAAAATGCCAGAGGATTTGCATGTAAAACTCCCGCCAGACGAGCTCATTGATGAAGGTGAAAATGCTCTTGCGCCTGTCGGCATGGGCCTCCCTCGCGAGCAGCACGCATCTGGAATGAATCTCTCGCACGGAGATCGTGCCGTGGCGAAGGTCGGCGGAAAGGCATGAGGTGTGCCTGCCCGCCGGGAGATCGCGGTTCGCGCCGTAACTCAGGAGCGGGCCGTGCAGGAAATCATCGAGGCGCTTCCTGGCGGCTTTTTCGCCCGTGGCGGGGATGGATGCAGCGCTCTCCAAACCCCAATCGGCCAGCGTGGGCATGTGCAGGCTTCGGGTGCCGCGCGGCGTGGCGAGCTTGCGCACGGCGCGTTGCACCGGCGGTTTTTCCGCCTGCATCCATGCGCGCGAGTAGGGGGTGAAAACGCGGTAGGGCCCGCCCGTGGAGGTAAGGATTTCATCGCGTTCGTGGATCGCGGCGTCCTTGAACGAATGAACTTCGATGCCGAGCCGGGTCGCCATTTTCGCGACACGCTCCTCCATCGCGCGACCGAAAGGATCGGGATCGCGGTTGAAATAGATCGCCGTGGCCTTGGTCTCGCGCGCGAGCTTTTCGAGTTCCTCATCGGCGCGCCCGCGGCGGAAGATGAGCCTGCCGCCGATGGCTTCGATGTTTTTCGCGAGCGATTCCAGGCAGCCGCAGAGGAACTCCATGCGAGGAGCGCCCGTCCACCGGTGGCTTTCGCGCCAGCCGCTGGCAATGTACACAGGAACCACAGCCTCATTTTTGCAGGCTGCCGCGAGCGCCGTATTATCCATGATGCGCAGGTCGCGCCGGAACCAATGAATGACGGGCATGCGTAATTTACATAATTTGCGATTTACAATCTGCGATTTGGCACGGCACATTGGCAATCTTCAAGTGAGTAAAATCAAGACAGGCATCGTTGGACTCGGGCACATCGGCAAGATTCACGCCCGGATACTTTCACAGGCTGCGGATGCGGAATTTTCCGCGATCTTCGACAAGCACGAGGAAACCGTGCGCCAGGTTTCGGAACAATACGGCGTCCGGGCGGCGGGTTCGCTCGAGGAGTTCGCCTCGATGGTGGACGCCGCCACGGTCGCGACGCCGACGCCGTCGCATTACGAAATCGGAAAATTCCTCCTCGGACGCAAAAAGCACCTTCTCATCGAAAAGCCGATCACCGAAAACACCGCCCAGGCGGCGGAGTTGATCGACCTTGCAAAAGCGCAGGGGTGCGTGCTGCAAGTCGGGCACGTGGAGCGCTTCAATCCGGTGCTCGACGCGCTGGGCAAGCACCTCACCACGCCGCGCTTCATCGAGTCGCACCGGCTCTCCCCCTATCCGAACCGCAGCATCGAGATCGGCGTCGTGCTCGACCTGATGATCCACGATCTCGAAATCATCCTGCACCTCGTCGGCTCGCCCGTGAAAAGCATCGACGCCGTGGGCATGCGCGTGCTCAGCAAGGGCGAGGACATTGCGAACGCCCGTCTGCGTTTCGAAAACGGCTGCGTCGCCAATGTGACCGTAAGCCGCGTGAGTCCCGACAAATTCCGGCAGATCCGCGTGTTCCAGCCCGACGCTTACATCGCCCTCGATTACCAGCACCAGACCGGTGAGATTTTCCGGCTCAGCGAGGGGAAAATTGCCGGAGAGCCGCTGGAGATCGAAAAAGGCGAACCGCTCAAGCGCGAGGTGGAATCATTCCTCCGCTGCTGCATCGAGGGCGCGAAACCGCGCGTCTCCGGCCATGAAGCCGCCGCCGCGCTGGAACTCGCGCTGGAAATCACACGCCTCATTGAAACGCAGGGCTAAGCATGGACGAGCAATTTCCAAAGGCGGTCGAATCAATTTGGGCGCCATGGCGGGTGGAATATTTCTCCACCGAAAAAACTCCCGGCTTCCTCACCGCCGCCGCGCAGGCCGCCGATGATGCCGCGCACCTCGTCGTGGCCCGCCGCAAAGCGACATTCCTCATCATGAACCGTTTTCCGTACGCCGTAGGCCATATGATGGCCGTGCCATATCGCGTGGTTGCGGACATCGCTGAACTCACCGGGCAAGAGCGGCTGGAATTGTGGGAACTCGCCGTCCACGCGCAACAACTCCTTCGCAAAGTCGCCAGCGCGCAGGGATTCAACATCGGCCTCAATCTCGGCAAATGCGCCGGCGCCGGGTATGCTGAGCACCTCCACCTGCACATCGTCCCCCGCTGGGAGGGCGACAACAATTTCATGCCGGTGCTCGCCGACACGCGCGTGATGCCCGAGGCATTGAAAAGCCTCTACGACAAACTGATCGCCGCGCAACGGGAATTGTAATTTCAGCACGATTCCACCACGATGCGCGGCCCTTCGATGGCCACGATGCGGATCTTGGAATACGGCGCGACAAATTCCCCCTGCGTGATGACATCGAGCACCAGCGCATTGCCAAACTCCGCCTTGCCGCTGGGGCGCAGGTTCGACTTCGCAACCCCGGTCTCACCCACCTTCACCAGCAGCGGCGAATCGGGGCTGTTGAGCGAGAGCGACGGCCCTTGGGGATTGGCAGTGGCGAGAGCGAGGCGGCTGAGGATCGGCGTCTCGGGCAGGTATTTGCCGAGGAAATAAATCACCAGCGCCGCCGCGGCGATGGCTCCGCCGAGGGTCAGCATCGGGCGCAGGAGCATCTGCGCGGTGGGCACGAGCGGCTGGTCGGGATAGCGGTCGATCATCGCCCAGAGCAGCGAGCCGACGATGAGCACCACGCCCGCAAGGCCGGGGAAAATCGTTCCCGGATGCAGGAAAATTTCGCCGATCACGAGCAGCACGCCGATCACGAACGCCACAAAGACCTCCCACCCCGCGAGCCCGGCGACATACTGCCCCGTGAAAAACAAAATAAAACAGCACAGCGAGACAATGCCTGAGATCATCGTGCCATGAAATTTCGCCTCGAGATACGCGCCGATGATCCCGCCCAGCAGCAGCAGGAATGAATAATTCGTGAGCCAGTAAGCCATTACCTCAAACCCGGTCGGTTTTACATTAATCACGGGCCCGGTCAGGTGCTCCTTCGCCCTCAAATCGTCGATTGAACTCACGATGCCCGCGGCGAGCAGCGGCTTGTTGTCGTAGACCTTAACCGCTTCATTGGCGTTCAACGAGAGAAGCGAACCCTTCGGGTTAATGACCGTATCACCGATTTTCACCTCGTCGTCTTTGAAAAATGCCCGCACGACATCGTCCCGGTAGCCATTTTTTTGCGCGGCGGTGTGGCACACTGCGGTTTCCATCGAGAGCACCTTCTCCTGCATGGTCGATTCCAAGTTCCCGCCAAACTGGTCCACCGGGGCCGCGGCGCCGATGACCCCCGTGGGGGACATGTAAATCTTCCCGCTCGCAATCGAGATAAGCGCCCCGGCGGACATTGCCCGGTCGTCCACGAAAGTGTAGGTGGGCACATCGCTTTTCATAAGGGCGTTCATGATGTCCATCGCCGATTTCATCGAGCCGCCATAGGTGTCGATGTCGATGATGACGGCAGATGCCTTCATCGTCTCGGCATTTTTGAGCGCGCGGCGAACGCAATAAAATTGAGTATCGTCCACCTCGCCCTTGAGCTTAACGACCACGACATCGCCGTTGCGGGCGGTGCCCGCATCCGCGCCGCAAACCACCGTCGAAACCAGCGAAAGCAGGAAACAACCCAGAACAAGGAGTTTACTCATGTTGGCAACTTATCAAACGGCCAAAGGAAATGCAGGGTTTATTTTTCAGCAAGCGCCTTGGTGAATTCCTCAAAGGAGCCGGCCTCGCGCATCAGGGCGTTGAGCCGCTCCAGGTGGCCGTCCTCGAATGCCTTGTTCAAGTTCACGGTGCGGGCGCCGCCGGGGCAG
>DASZPK010000550.1:0-13959 GCA_035550335.1 Chthoniobacteraceae bacterium
CGAAGCCCGCGAAATGTATAAAAGAAAAATTGTGCGGCATTTCTTGCCCGATTGCACCTTAGCCGGGATAATCCATGGCTGGCACGGTAATCACCGCCGGTTTCATCTTTGGCCGGTACATTGACGCACCGTAGCAAATGGCTGCCGCTTCCGTGCCGTAGCGCACTTTTTTCAGGGCCGAATCCCACCGCTCGATGTAGGAGCAATTCGCCGTTTTTTTACTGCCCGAAATCGGCAGGTAGCGTGTCTCCGTCAGCGTAAGAAAGGCCTCTTCGCCGGATAATGGGAACGGAGACGCCCAATTTTGGGAAAGTTGCACGAAGCGCGGGTTTGCAAGATCAAGGGCATAAACCGTATCGCCATCGGTGCTATCGAGATGCACCCAGAAAAATGCAAGACGCAGGTCGCCCTCCATCAAGAAAGTCGTGCTGGCATTTGTGCTAAGGTGTAGCATGTCCGAAATTCTCGAGAAACCCGGCACCTTTCCCAATTCGATCGCGGAGCCCGCCTTGAGGTCCTTGAGTTGGAAGTGCGTGCCCTGGGGATTGTCGTCCGTATCCTCGTCCTCAATGAGGATGATTTCCTGTTTGCTGTCGGGCGTGATGTAGTGCTTCGGCTGATCGGAGACATCTTTTCCGGCTGCGGCCGGCGAAGGCGAAGGCTTCGCGGCAACCCTGGCACGGTTGTCAAAATCGTTGGTAAAATACGGTGTGCTTTGCGCAGCGGAATACCATGAAGGCGGCAAATCCAGCTTGTGCAGACCTTCCCCTTTCGGTTCCACGCTCCAATACTCGGTCGTCTTTCCGCGTTCGACTCTGAAAACAATCACCGATCCATCCGGAGCGAAAACGGGATCCATCACCTGGCCTGATTTTTCGTGCGTGTACTGGCGCAGGAGTTTCCCGTCCTCGCGGAAAAGATAGAGCTGCGAGTGGCTAACCCCCTCCGCCTGTAAATAGCGGATGGCCACGGCGATCTCGGGATCGGCGACGGCGTGCGCGGCGGTGGCGAGAAGCAGCAAAAGACCGGCGATTGTTTTCATCAAGACATGATACGGCAAATCACGCCGCCATCTTTCAAATTTCCATGCAAGGATCAACAGCTCACCCCTTCGGCGGCCAAGTCACGCCATCCAATTCCTTCGGCAACTGCATCGGGTCCACGGGATAGAGCAGCTTGATGTCCGGCTTTCCACCGGGCCACTCATTTTCCGGCGCGCCGACGATCAGCCAGAGCACTTCTAAATCCGTGTCGTTAAACACTTGTCGTAACATCCCCGGCCCGACCACCACGCCGCCGTATTTGTGCACGGTGATGGTCTCGTCGCCGATGCGCATGCGTCCCATGCCCTCGATCACGAAATAAAATTCCTCCTGCTCGACATGCTTGTGGAGCGTGTTCGCGCTCCTAGGCGGAAACCGCCAAAGCCTCGCGCCAAGGTTTTCGCTGCCGGTGCGCTCGATGAAATCGGCGTTCGGGATTTTCATCATGTTGGATGGGCGCCACTGCAGGTCTTCCGGTTTGACCAGGACGTAGCCTTCGATGGGTTTCATGCCTCCAACGGTACACAAAAAAGCCCCGGGGGTTAATGGAATCCCCGGGGCTTTTGTTAATTTTTTAATGACCGCTTACGCATGCGCGGGCTGGGGCTGCTGCGCCGCCTCGTTGCGCTCTTTCATCGCGGCTTTGCGGCTCAGCTTCACGCGGCCTTTGTCGTCGATGCCGATGCATTTGACCCAGATGACGTCGCCCATTTTCACGACGTCCTCGGTGCGGTTCACGCGGAAATCGGCGAGTTCGGAGATGTGGCAGAGGCCGTCCTTGCCGGGGAGCACTTCGACGAAGCAGCCGAATTCCTTGATGGAAACGACGGTGCCCTGGTAGGTCTCGCCGACTTCAATTTCCTTGGTCATGCCGGCGATGATCTGCTTGGCGCGGGCGAGGCTTTCGCCGTTGTTCGAGTAGATGTGCACGGAGCCGTCGTCCTCGATGTTAATTTCAGCGCCGGTCTCGGCGACGATGCCCTTGATGGTCTTGCCGCCGGGGCCGATGAGCAGGCCGATCTTGTCGACCGGGATGCGGACGGTCTCGATGCGCGGGGCGTATTTGCTGAGTTCAGCGCGCGGGGCGGCGATGGCGCCGGTCATGACCTCGAGGATCTTGCCGCGGGCGGCTTTCGCCTCGTGGATTGCCTCGGCCATGATCTTGTGGCTCACGCCGGCGAGCTTGAGGTCGAGCTGGAAGCCGGTCACGCCTTTGTCGGTGCCGCAAAGCTTGAAATCCATGTCGCCGAAGTGGTCTTCGCTGCCGATGATGTCGAGGAGCGTGGTGTAACGGGAGAGCTGCTCGCCGTTGTATTCGGTCACGAGGCCGACGGAAATGCCGGCGACAGGGCGCTTGATCGGCACGCCGGCGTCCATGAGGGCGAGGATGCCGCCGCAGACGGAGGCCATCGAGGTGGAACCGTTCGATTCCATCACTTCGCTGCTCACGCGGATCGCGTACGGGAAATCGGTGACGTTGGGGATGACGGGCTCGATGGAACGCTCGGCGAGCGCGCCGTGGCCGATTTCGCGGCGGCCCGGGGAGCCGGTGCGGCCGGTTTCGCCGACGCTGAACGGCGGGAAGTTGTAGTGCAGGATGAACCGCTTGGAAATCTCACCGCCGGTGTAGCCATCGAGTTCCTGGGCTTCGTCGGCGGGGGCGAGGGTCGCGAGCGCGACGGCCTGCGTTTCACCGCGGGAGAAAAGCGAGGAGCCGTGCGAGCGGGGCAGAATACCGACCTCGGCCGTGAGCTGGCGGAGGTCATGATAACCGCGGCCGTCACAACGCTTCTGGCGGTCGAGGATGCTGATGCGGAACGCCTTCTTCTGCAAATAATCGAACGCCTGCGAGATTTCGAATTTGGTCGCCTCGGGATACTTCGCGAGGATGGCGGTCTTGACCTCTTCCTTGAGGACTTCCACGGCTTTGCCGCGAGCAACCTTGCTAGGCGTGTAGAGCGCGGCTTCGATCCGGTCTCCGGCGACGGCGTAGGCGATCTCGAGCATTTCGTCCTTCACCAGCATCAGCGGGGGCTGGCGTTTCGGCTTGCCGGCTGCGGCGGCGAGTTCGTTCTGTGCGGCGATGAGTTGCTGCACGAAGGGGTGCGCGTATTCCAGCGCCTTGATGAATTCCTCCTCGGGGAGTTCATCGGCGGCGCCTTCGATCATAATGACGTCATTCTGCGTGCCGACATAGACGAGGTCGAGATCGCTCTCCGTGCGCTGCGAGTGCGTGGGATTGATGACAAACTGGCCGTTGACACGGCCCACGCGCACCGCGCCCACGGGGCCGGCGAACGGAATGTCGCTCACCACCAGCGCCGCGCTGGCGCCGTTGATGGAAAGGATGTCGGGATCATTCTCGCCGTCCGCGCTGAGGAGGACGGTGATGATCTGCGTGTCGTAGAGGTAGCCTTTCGGGAAGAGCGGACGCAGCGGGCGGTCCGTCATGCGGCAGGTGAGGATTTCCTTCTCGGAGGGGCGGCCTTCGCGCTTGAAGTAGCCGCCGGGGATTTTGCCGACCGCCGCCGCTTTTTCGCGGTAATCGACCGTGAGCGGGAACCAATCCTGCCCTTCCTTGAGGCTGGTCGCGGAAACCGCGGAGACGAGGACGATGGTTTCGCCGCAGCGGACGGTGACCGCGCCATCGGCGAGTTTGGCTAGTTTGCCGGTTTCGATGACGATGGGGGATGAGCCGACATGGCTCGTAACTGTATGGGACATATTGATGGATTGATGCGAATGGCACCAATGCCCCACCGGACTCGGGAGCAAATTTCGGGAATTACGAATTAAGATTGAAAAAGCCTCCCTCAATCAAAGCCGGGTGGCCCCTTGAATCATAATTCCTAACTCCTCGCGCTTCCTCCTGATTTCCGGCGCGACAATGCGCCGATTCTTTTTTTTCGGTTGTCCGCGAAAATGGATCGCGGGGGTTTTCGTTTGTTTAAAATGACGCGGCCCCCGCCCGGTTTTCGGGCGGAGGTCGCATCAAAGTGGGAAAATTACTTGCGGAGATTGAGCTTTTCGAGAATCCCCTTGTAGCGGTCGGAAGCGGTATTCTTGAGGTAATCGAGAAGACTGCGGCGCTGGGCGACCATCTTGAGCAGGCCGCGGCGCGAGGAGTGATCCTTGGCGTGCGATTTGAGATGCTCGGTGAGCTGGTTGATGCGT
Organism: Chthoniobacteraceae bacterium; assembly: GCA_035550335.1. Lineage (GTDB taxonomy): Bacteria > Verrucomicrobiota > Verrucomicrobiia > Chthoniobacterales > Chthoniobacteraceae > DASZPK01. Next base: position 4,218 of record DASZPK010000550.1, read on the forward strand.
TGGGTCAACAGGGCAATCTGGACATCGGCACTGCCGGTGTCCTTTTCGTGCATTTGGAATCCCTGGATATCTTTCGTAACTGTTGTTGCCATAGACTAGAGCCGGTTACTATGGCGATTCCCAAGCGCTTGGCAAGCAGTTTTTGCGGAATTGCGCTCAAAGATGCGTTTCATATTTGTGATTTTGGCGATTTTGATCGCGGAGACCGAGCCGTTGGTTGCTCTCGAAGTCCTTGCAAGGATCTTCACGATGTTCTTTTTTTGACGACCCGAGGGCATGCGATGATACATGTCGAGCCAATAAGAGCGACTTTCCGCGGCTTTGGCATTGCGTCTGCTTATTGGGAATAAGGAATCCTATCATTTTATGCTGACTTTTGCTTATCAAGCTCGCGACGCCACAGGGAAAACCGTATCCGGAGTTCAGGAAGCGCTGAACGAGGACAACGCCATCAACACACTGATGACCCGCGGCTTGATGGTGCTTTCCATCCAGCAAAAATCGGTTACCAAACGCCTCAAGACCAGCGTCAGCATCAGCGATACCGATTTGGTGCTCTTCACCCGCCAGCTCGCCACGATGGTGGACGCCGGCCTCCCGCTCGTGACCGCCCTCACCGGCCTTTTCGAACAGGCCGACCCGAGGAAACAAGCCGGCCTGCGCCAGGTCATCGGCGACATCAGCGCCCGGGTCCAGCAAGGCGAATCGTTCAACGAAGCCGTTGCGAAATATCCGCGCGTGTTCAACCGGCTTTTCGTGAGCATGGTGCGAGCCGGTGAATCGGGCGGTCTGCTTGCTGAAATTCTCGACCGCCTCGCCTCCTTCCTCGAAGCCAGCGCCCGCTTGCGGAAAAAAGTGAAGTCGGCCATGACTTACCCGGTCATCGTCATCTGCATCGCGTTTTGCATCACCACATTCCTGATCGTAAAGGTCGTGCCGGTCTTCGCCCAGATTTTCGACGACTTCCACGCCAAGCTTCCCGCCCCCACCCAATTCCTCATCGACCTCAGCAACTTCATCCGGGGCAATTGGTACTGGCTCGCGGGTGGGATGGTGGGCGTCTTTTTCGGAATCCGCGCCCTGCTGCTCACCAAACGCGGCTCGGAGGTTTGGGACACTTACAAGCTCAAGCTCCCCATCTTCGGCCCGCTCATTCACAAAATCTGCATGACCCGGTTCGCGCGCACCTTCGCGCAATTGATCCGAAGCGGCGTGCCGATCCTCGAAGTCATGGAAATCGTCGGCGAAACCTCGGGCAACCACGTGATCGAGGTGGCAATCAAGAGCGTGAGCGGCGACGTTGAAAAAGGCGAGCACCTGACCGCGGCGCTGACCAAGCAGGCGATCTTCCCGCCGATGCTCCTCCGCATGGTCGCCGCCGGCGAGGCCACGGGCAAAATCGACGTGATGCTCGAAAAGATGGCCGATTTCTGGGATGAGGAAATCGAGGCAACGCTCGACGCCCTCACCTCGCTGATCGAACCGTTGTTGATTGTCGTCCTCGGCGTGATTGTCGGCGGCATCGTGATTTCGATGTTCCTGCCGATCTTCAAGCTGAACGACATCGTCTCGCAACCCGCGGGCGGAAACGGCGGCGTGTAAGCGGAAAATCAATACTGGCTCTGGAAATACGCCAGCGCGCAGAAGATTACCACAGCGCCATAGAGAATGCCGCCGAAACAGGCCGCCATCCAGCGCGCATTGGACTTCGCCAACCAGGCAATCTGATCGCGCATGAGATAAGGCATGCCCACCCAGAACATCCCGAAGATGATCCAGCCGTAAGCAAGGACGACCAGCAACAGCTTTCCCTGCTCGGGACGAAGAAATGCGGCCTCCAAAACCGGCTCGGCCAGGAGGAGAAGAATCATCCCCAAAGCGCGCACCGATAAAAAATCCTCCACGAAAAAATAGGTGAGCACACAGGCGATGGGGACGATCATTTTCAACATCGAGCGCATTCCGGAAAATTCCCCAAGGTCCATCGTGGCCACGAGCCAGAACGCCCACGCCGTCGCAATCCCGAGCAGCGCCACGCCCATCGCCCTCGAACGCGGAAATGCCTGCGCCAGCCGTTTCATTCCCTTCGCATAAATGACCCCGATCAAATGGACCGCCACGAGCGCGATGCCGACAATCAAACCGACGGTTTTCAGATCGTAATTATAAATCATGGCCTGTTGGGAGGGCACAGCAAACGCTGGAATGCCGCCGCGCTCAAGCGAAAAGATTCGCTACGTTCCCACCGGCTGAACCGCTGGATTTTTCGCCACACCCTCATCCCCGATGATCGCCGGGTCCCCGTAAAGCGTGAAGCCCGACGACCGGGTCACGCGGACATCGAAGAGCTGCCCGATGTGCCGCTCGCTTCCCCCGAAAACCACGATCTTGTTCGTACGCGTGCGGCCGGAGAGCCGCTCGGCGTTGGTCTTGCTCGGGCCTTCGCAGAGGACCTCGACATTGCGGCCGACCAGCTCCGCGTTTTTGCGATGGGCAAATTCATCCACCAGCGCGAGCAAATCCTTGTTGCGCGCTTCCTTCACGCTTTCCTCGAGCTGGCCGTCCATCTCGGCGGCGGGCGTGTCGCGGCGCTTCGAGTAGCGGAAGATGAATGCGTTGTCGAACTCAACTTGCCTCACCAGTTCGCACGTTTGCCGGTAATCCTCCTCCGTCTCGCCCGGGAAGCCGACGATGATGTCGGTGGTGATGGCGATACCCGGGCGGGCGGCGCGGATTTTTTCCGCGAGCTTCAAGTATTTCGCGGCGGTGTAGGTGCGGTGCATCGCTTTCAGGATGCGGTCGGAGCCGGATTGCACGGGAAGATGCACATGCTCCACGAGCTTCGGCAGGTAGGTGAAGGCGCGGATCAAATCATCCTTGTAACCGATGGGATGCGGCGAGGTAAAACGGATGCGCTCGATTCCCCCGACCTCATGCACCGCTTCGATCAATTGCACGAATGGGCTTTTGCCTTCGACCACCGGGAATTCGTGGCGGCCATAAAGATTCACAATCTGGCCGAGGAGCGTGACCTCCTTCACCCCGCGCGCGGCGAGCCCCTGCACCTCGGCGACGATTTCCCCGATGCGCCGCGAGCGCTCCCCTCCCCGGGTGTAAGGCACGATGCAGAAGGTGCAATGCATGTTGCACCCCTGCATGATCGAAACAAAAGCCGTCGCCTGCCGTTCCTCGAGAACATGGTCGCGGATGGTTTCCTGCGACTCGGTCTCCTCCCCGACATCGACGATGGAAAAGCGCTCATCATCCATCCGTGCTTCCCGTTTTCTGCGGAAAATCTCGTCCACGTGATCGGCCACGCGGTGGAATTTTTGTGTGCCTACCACCAAGTCGACGTGCGCCACGTCGCGCACGAGTTCCGCTCCCCTGCTCTGCGCCATGCAGCCGAGGAAGCCGAAGACCAATTCGGGCTTCTTCTTGCGGAGGTTGCCGAGCATTCCCATCTTGCCGATGGCCTTCTGCTCCGCCATGTCGCGCACGCTGCAGGTGTTTAACAACACGACATCCGCCTCCTCCTCGCGCGGCGTGAGTTCATAGCCGCGTGCGACGAGCATCTGCGCGACCTGCTCGGAGTCGCGCTCATTCATCTGGCAGCCGTATGTTTTGATGAAGACCTTGGGCATCGGGAAAGGCTTACGGTAATCGAAAATTGCAATTTGCAAATCGTAAATCCCCGGCCATACACTCGCAACCCAACCATGAGCGAAGCGCCGCAAAGCCACATCACCGCCGAGTATTACGACCGCGTCCGCCAGCAGATCGAGCACGAGGACAATCTCATCACGCAGCGCATCTCCTGGCTGATGGCCTCGCAGTCATTCCTCTTCTCCGCCTATGCCATCATCCTCAATGGGCTCCAGCCGCGCGACAACACCCCGCTCTCATCGGTGAGATTCGACTTTTTCCATTTCCTGCCGTTCGCGGGCATGATCTCCACGGCGCTGATTTACACGAGCATCTGCGGCGGAGTCATTTCCATCGGGCGTTTGAGGAAACGCTGGGACGAGCAGGACGTGGACGCGCTGAAGTTAAATCGCCCACCGATCCACAGCCGCAGCCTTCCCTTTCTTCTCGGGCAAAGCGCCCCCCGGCTCCTCCCGCTTGCCTTGATCGGCATGTGGCTCTACCTGCTTTTTCGCGGGAGCGGGCTGGAAAGCGGACTTGGGCACTGAGCGTTTCTGCGCGGGCGGGTTGATGGCGTTCAGCTTGAGGCGGTGCTCGTAAAAGCAATCGGCAATCAGCACGCCTTGGTTTTTGTCGATGGACAGGCTCAAAAAGCAAAACTCAGCCAGTTCATCCCCCCTGACGGGCAGCAATTCGAAGAGTTTGTACTTGCCGACGGCCATGTAGCGCGCGGTGAAACGGAAATTATGGCGGGCCACATGTTCCCGCCTGATTTTGTCCCCGCTTTCGTACTGCCGGCCATAGAATGCCTCGACCTCTTCGGGTTTCAGGGCAGTGGAAGGTTTCATGAATTCGAAGCGGGACTATTTTGGCTTACAATTAAAAGGAATGAAACAATTAAAGGATGGAAATAATATTATTTACCATTGATTGCAAGTCCACCGAAACCTATTCGGGCAGTTTCTTTTGCCTTTTTTCCATGAACCACGCGAGCCAGATGCAAACCTCATACAAAAGATACATGGGACCGCCCAGCGAAAGGAAGGTGATGATGTCCGGCGAGGGGGCGATGATCATGGCCAGCACGAGAATAATGACCAGCGCGTAGGCCCTGGTACGGTTCAGGAAAGCGAAACTCAGCACACCGAAATAGACCAGCCCTAGCACGGCCACCGGCAGTTCGAAGGCAAGGCCAAATACGAGCGTGATTTGTGTAACAAAGGAAAAGTAGAGCGGCGCCGTCCAGTCCGTGCTCCATTGCAGCCCTACCGTATCCTGCCACATCCACTGGAGCGCCCGCGGCAGAATCACGAAGTAACAAAACAACACCCCGGTGAGAAACAGCCCGAACCCGACGCCGATGCACGGCAGCACATATTTCTTTTCCTTGAGCGTGAGCGCCGGCAGCACGAACCGCGCGAAAAAAAACAGCAGCAGCGGGAATGAAATCACGATGCCCGCGTAAAACGAAAGCTGGAGGGAGCTCGTGATGGAGTCGGTCGGTTTGAGCGTGCGGAGCGTGGCATGTGGATCGACCAGCAGCAGCGGGCGCATCAGGAGGTGCACCAGTTCGTGGCGGAAGCAAAAACAGAGCATCATCGCCGCAACCACCGAAATCGCCATGCGGACAAGCATCCAGCGCAAGTCCTCCATGTGGTCAAGGAACGGCTTCGTCGCGTCGCCGCCAGCCTCGTCGGGTCTCGCCCTGAACTTGAAAATCTTATCGATCCACATTTATAAAATCCCCATCGCGCGCATGCGGGCGTAGGCGCAAAGCGTGTTGGCGTCGCGGATTTCGCCGGAGACGATCATCGCGCGCAATTCCCCGGCGGTGAAAGCGTGGCACCCGGTGATGGCCTCGTGCTCGTCGGGCGAATGCCCCTCCAGCGCCGGCTCGACGGGCCGCGCGAGGAACAAGTGGCTGTGCTCATCCGTGAAACCGCACGACGTGAAAAAGAGGCCGAGCGACACCAGTTCGCCGCCCGCCGCGAGCTTGCAGCCCGCCTCCTCGCGCAGCTCGCGCACCGCCGTGTCGCGGATGACGCTTTCGTCCCTGCTGTCGCCGGCGTCGATCTGCCCGGCTGGAAATTCCCAGATGGTCGCGCGGATCGGCACGCGCTCTTGTTTAACAAGGATAAAACGGCCATCCGCGGTCATCGGCGCAATCACCGCCGCGCCCTTGCGGTGGACCACTGTCCAGTCGCACCCCTCCGGTCGCGTGGGAGTGCGGATGCGCGCCTTGAACACCTGCACATGCGGGTTGGCAAACTGCTGCTCCGTCCTGAGCGTCTCCCATCCCGGCCCGTCTTCGATAAACTCGTGGAAATTCATTTCAGCAACTTGCGCCATTTCTTCAATTGCGCCACCACGTTGGCGGTCGAGGGGGCGCCGGCGGCTTTGCGGGCGTCGATGGATTTGCGCACATCGAGCACATCGAACACATCCTTCTGGAACGCCGGCGAGAGCTTGCGGAAATCGGCCAGCGGCAGCTCCGCGAAGCCGGTCCCGCGTTCGATGCAAAGCGCGACCGCCTTGCCGATGATTTCGTGGGCCTTGCGGAACGGCACGCCCTTTTTCACGAGATAATCCGCGAGGTCGGTCGCCAGCAGGTTCCAATCCGCCACGGCCTCGGCGGCGCGCGCTTCGTTTACCGTGATCTCGCCCATCATCCCGGCGCAGACCTCCAGCGCGGCCTTGATTGTATCGACAGAGTCAAACACCGGCTCCTTGTCTTCCTGCATGTCGCGGTTGTAGGTCATCGGGAGCCCCTTCAAGGTCGTGAGCAGCGAGAGGAAGTTCCCATAGAGGCGTCCCGTCTTGCCGCGGGTCAACTCCGCCACGTCGGGATTTTTCTTCTGCGGCATCAGGCTCGAGCCGGTGGTGTAGGCATCGCTGATCGTGATGAACTTGAACTCGCTCGACGCCCACAAAATCAAATCCTCGCTCAGGCGGGAGAGGTGCATCCCGGCAATCGCGATGGCGGCGAGCAATTCGCAGGCGAAATCGCGGTCGCCCACGGCATCCATGCTGTTCGGCGTCACGCCGTCGAAATGGAGGAGCTTGGCGACCAATTCGCGATTGAGCATGATCGTCGAGCCGGCGATTGCGCCGGAGCCGAGCGGCATCACGTTCATCCGTTTGGCCGCGTCCGCGAGCCGTCCGGAATCGCGCTGGAGCATCTCCACGTAAGCCAGCAGATGATGCGCGAACAATACCGGCTGGGCCCGCTGGAGGTGTGTGTAACCGGGTATGATCACGTGCTTGTTCGCCTCGCCGAGCGCCACCAGCGCGCGCTGCAAATCCGCGATGCGCTTTTGGATTTCCTTCGTCTCCGCGCGCAGGTAAAGCCGCAAATCAAGCGCCACCTGGTCGTTGCGGCTGCGCGCCGTGTGCAATTTCGCGCCGGCATCGCCGATCCGCCTGGTAAGCGCCGACTCGATGTTCATGTGGATATCTTCAAGGCCGGGATCGAACCGGAATTTCCCAGCTTCAATCTCGACGCGAATTTCCTCCAGGCCCGCAACGATGGCTTTCCGCTCCTTCGCCGTAATGATGCCGGCATCGAGCAGGGCCGCCGAGTGCGCGATGGAGCCGTCGATGTCGTGCGAGTACAGCCGCCAGTCGAATGAAATCGACTCGCTGTATTTTTTCAACAAGTGCGCGGTATCGGTTTTAAAACGGCCCTTCCACATGGAGGCTATTTACACCACGAAGAACACGAAGAGCACGAAGGAAAAACAGTTTTTCTCCATTTTGTTTCTTCGCGCCCTTCGTCTCCTTCGTGGTCAAGACCCTACTTCCCCTTGTTTTTGCAGGCGCCGAGCCGCTTCAATTCGTCGCAATTTGCCTCGATGCGGACGATTTTTTTCGAGGGTGAAAACCCGAGGCGTTTGCTGATGCAGTTTTCCAGCGTGTCGATGTTGACGTCCTCGAACTCCACGATTTTATCGCAATCCACGCAGATGAGGTGGTTGTGGATCGGGTGCTCGTTGTAGTTCGGATCGTAGTATTTGAATTCCTTGCCGAAATCCATTTCCTTGAGGACGCCGCATTCGACCAGGAGCGGAAGCGTGCGGTAAACCGTGGCGCGCGAAACGGACGGCTCGACCTTTTTGGCCATTTCGAGCAGTTCCTCGGCGGTGTAGTGCTCGTTGGTGCTGAACGCCGCCTTCACGATGGCTTCGCGCTGCGTGGTTTTCCTCAAGCCTTTCTGCTCGATGAAATCGTAAATTCGCTTGTGGATTTCGGCATCCATTCCTCTCGCAGTATAAGTTCGCCGAACCCGACAGTCAAAACCAAAGGCATCCTGCCAGGCCATGGCAGCGAGTCTTTTTTTCATTGCCCGGGAAAATGCACAGCGCTAAAAGCAATCGGATTGGAGTCAAATCGCATGGATATCTACGTGTCAAAAGGCGGCGCCCAGGCAGGGCCATATCCGGAAGATGAGGTCCGGAAAATGATCAGCTTGGGACAATATTCCCCCAGCGACCTCGGCTGGCATGCGGGGTTGCCCGGCTGGCAGCCGCTGGTCAACATATTACCGCGTCTTCCCGCACCCACGATGCCGCTGCCGCCGGGAGTAAGCCCGGAATTCAATCCCACCGGAAAAGCCACGACAGGTTTCGTGCTGGGGCTTATCGGAATGATCGCGTGGATAATCCCGCTCTTTGGCCTGCCGATCACAATTATCGGCCTTGTGATGGCTTTGAAGGGATTGAAATCCACGAGCAGGGGGCTGGCCATTGCCGGTGTCACGCTCAGTATCATCGGACTCGTGCTGACGGTCATTAATGCTTCGATCGGCGCTTACATGGGGGCCACCGGGCAGAATCCGTTTGTAAATAAAATGATGCACCAGTGAGCAGCCGGCCGTTCAGGCGCCGAGCATCTGCCAGTAGTGCGAATACCAATCGCTGCGGATAAGGCCAGCCGGATCATGCCGCGCCTTGGCTTGTAAAAATTCGCCGAATTGCGGGTAGCACGCCTGCACCTGGTCCTTGCGCGCCCAGCGGTGATAGGTGAGGTAATACGAGCCGCCGTAGTGCAGCGCCGCGTCGATGAGCGCGCGGAATTCCCGCTTCGCTTTTTCGATGCCGGCGGGGCTGTGCTCGACGAGCAGATTGAAGATCACGCACGCGTACGGCTCCTTCGCCCACGGGAGAAAGCTCTCTCCGTCCTTTTCGATGAGGCGCACGGTGCCGTAGATGACATCGAAGCCTTCCTTCAGCGCGGTCTTTTGCGCGTCGCGCATGAAAGCCGCGAGGTTTTCGCGGGGAACGTAAAGCTCGGTAATCATGAGCGACGCGGGGTTCCGGAAGCCGGGGTCGCGACTCAAAATGCCGTGGTAATCGTCGAGATAAGTGGTGAGTTGGTGCGTGTCGGACCAATAAAGCTGGCCATCGGTGGCGAGGTAATATTCGGAATAAGCTTTGTAGGCCGCGGCTTTGTCGGTAAAGGCAAGGCGATACAGCTCCTCCCACTGCATTGCGGACAATTCGTGGTGCGTGTTGCGGGCGCGGCCATCGCGGTCCTCCACAGGCTGATAACACGCGAGGATGCCTTTGGTGAGGAAATCCGGCGAGCGCGGGTCGACCACGTATTGCCAGTCGCCATGGGTGCAGCCCGACGCGATGCGTTGCCCGAAGGCCGCCATCAATTCGTCCACGCCCACTTCCTTGACGATGCGCCTGAGCCGGATGCGCGGCGCGAGGCGCAGCTTCACACCGGCCACCACTCCAAAAAGACCGTATCCGCCGATCACGAGCCTGAACAAATCAACGTTGTTCGATCGGTTGCATTCCACGACCTCGCCGGAGGGCGTGACGAGAGTGAAAGACTCCACGTCCTGCACGATGGGGCGCATGCACAAGCCGCGGCCATGGACATTCGACGCGAGCCCGCCGCCGAGTGTTAAAACATCCGCCCCCGTTTGTTTTTGGACGATACCCCACGGTCTCGCATCGCCCTCCTGCGCGCGCCAGCAATAATCGATCACCCCGGGCCAGGTCGCACCCGCCCCGGCTTCGAGGATGCCGCGCTGGCTGTCCAGCGACGTGATCTGGTTGAGGGCCGTCATGTCGATAAGGTCGGCGTCCGTGCC
>DASZPK010000551.1:0-2655 GCA_035550335.1 Chthoniobacteraceae bacterium
ACGTTCGATGGTGCGGAAACGAGAAGGCATAGGGCAGGTGGATTGTTAATCGAGATAGAGGTGCATGTGGGGGTCGAGGCCTACGCCGATTGGCCGATGCTCGAGTTCATTCCTGGAAAACTCTGCATGGGCGCGAGCCGGCTCAGCCGAAAGTGATGACCCCTTTGGCGTTCCGGCCCGACAGCATGTCCTCGATTGCTTCACCGAGCTCTTCCAATGCATAGGTGCGAGTGACCAGTTCGTCCAATTTAAGTTCGCCCGCTTGGTAATGCTCAAATATCCGTGGAAAGTCCCGGCTGGGAAAACAGTCGCCATAAAGTGGTGTCAGATAGGTTTTGTTCCACATGAACCATGGCATCGGCACTGTCGCAGGATCATTGCTCCCGCTCACTTGGAGCGCCATGCCGCCGTTCCGCACGAGTCGCAAGGGGGCGAATGCGAGCGCTGGAACCGCGGTCGCCTCGAAGGCGTAGTCCGCCCCACGCCCCAGCGTGAGTTTCTTCACCTCCCCCGACAGTTTCTCGAAATCGGGATCCGCGGGGTCGGCCGACAAGGTGTGAGTCGCACCGAAGCGTCGAGCCTGTTCGAGGCTGGTCTCGCGAAGATCGATGGCAATGATTCGATCGGCGGAATTCAACCGCGCCGCCTGGATGATGTTCAGGCCAACGCCGCCGCAGCCGATCACCGCGACGGAACTGCCTGGGGAGACTTTCGCCACGTTCACTACCGAGCCGAAACCCGTCATGACCCCGCAGCCCACGATCGCCGCGGACTCGAAAGGCACCTGCTCGGGCAAAGGGGTCACGGCGGCCGCGCGGACCAGTGTCAGCGATGAAAGCGTGCCGATATTAAAGGAGCGATCCACGGCGCGACTTTTCCAGGTGGTGCCTTCCGGGCGCGCATGGGCCTTGGAGCGTTCCATTACGTACGCCGGTTTGCTCTCCTCACAAAGGACCGCGCGGCCCTGGTTGCACTGAAAACAGTGGCCGCAGGGGATGGCCCAGTTCAGAACCACGGCATCGCCCACCTTGACGTGGCCAACCGCGGGTCCGACAGCGCGCACCACCCCCGCGCCTTCATGTCCCATAACCAGGGGGCGCTTCCAGCTCAAAGACGCGTGATCGGTGTGGCAAATGCCTGCGGCTCTGATCTCCACGAGCACTTCGTCCCCGAGGGGATCAGCAACATCGATGACTTCAATCGTAAAACGACCTTGGCCGTCGGCTATGGCGGCACGGGCTTGCATTCAGAGAGGTTATGGCAGGAGAGTTGCCGCAACAATGCCCGAATCGCTCAAATGCAAACTTTGTTATTCCGCAGAGGCCAGGGCGATTACCAGCGGACGGTAACTTTTCCGTAAACACTGCGGGTGATCCATTCCTGGGTCGGGCCCGGAAAGCCCGCCTCGGGATGCTGCTCGTGCAGCAGGTTCTCTCCAACCAACGATATCTCCACGTTTCTCGAGGCGTGCCAGGCCAGCCGAGCGTCCATTTCCGCATAGCTGGGAACCGTGCCGACCACGCTCCCATTATTGTTATGGACCGTGTCAATCCAGCGGAAACCTGCGTCCAGTTCGAAGCGCCAGGGCAGATCCAGTGAGGAGCGCAGGAAGACCTGCTGTTGCGGATCGGCTGTTTCATTATGGCCGTTTGAGAGGTCACCTCCGGGACCAACGACCAGGTGCTCTTTGAGCAAGTCATAGCCGGCGTGCAAACGCCAGCGCGGCATCACCTGGTAATCGACGCTGAGTTCGAACCCGTACGTTTCTCCCCGCAAATTGTTTTCGAACATGACCGGCAGGCCTCCCGAGCTCAAGTTGAGGCTGCGCAGGTGGTCATAGTCGTTATAAAAGGCCGACAGCGAGCCTGACAACGACCGGGTGAGTTGCGCGCGATATCCAAGTTCATAAGCAATGACTGTCTCCGACTCAAAGGTGTCATTGCCGGCGAGCAGCGTTCCGTAGACGGGATTCGGCTCGAACAGGTTCCGATCGTAACGCGACGGCGTTCGCACTGCCCGGGAAATGGCTCCCCAAAGCATTTGTTTGTCCGTCACATTCCATTGCAGCCTGCCACTCGGCTCATATTCAAAGCCGGTGTAGTCGTTGTGCTCAATTTTGCTGCCCAGGGTGAGGTAGACCCGCTCGTGCAGTTTGATCTCGTCCTGGAGAAAGGCATTGAAGAGGTTCTGGTCCAGTGTGGCGGGGATGAAGGCGACCAAAGGGGCTTGCTGAACCACATCATGAGTGAAACGATAACCGAATCCCCAGACGATGCGCTGGCGCTCCCCGATCTTGAATCGATCCTGAAAATCCAAATCGTAAGTGTCTAAATCGTCGGACAGCGTGCCAGGCGGAATCGTTCCGCTCCCTTGAAACGGCGCCCCCAAGTGTGTGCGGTCGTAGTACAATTGCAGACTCAGGTCTGAGTCCTGGTCAAACGTATGTGACCAGCGGCCCAGCAAGTGCCCGCCCGCAGCGGTGCCGGTTGCCGAAGCTGTGCCTTCCCCACCCGGAACGACGTCGTTTCGGCCTCCAAATCCATCTCCTTCCAACGTGAGATGGTTCAGCGGGGAGGCGTCCGAATCGATGCGGAACCCGCCTTGCCCACGGTTCCAGGAATCTCCGGCACTCCGGCCGTCGGCGAAGACTTCTGC
>DASZPK010000552.1:0-2833 GCA_035550335.1 Chthoniobacteraceae bacterium
CGCCGACAACCCGACGCTCGACGAATATTTTCAATGGCAGTTGGTACTGATCGACGTGAAGCGCGCCGCCATCGACGCCCGGAAGAAAAAACTGGACGATTACGTCTCCGAAAATTCCCAGCAGCTCGAAGCGAGTCTCAGCCAGGCCCAAAAAATCGACAAGGTACTCGGCGATCTCGCGAAGGACGTGGTGGAACTCGCGAAGACCGACCCCAACGCCCAGCAAGTCCTCGACAACATGGCGAGGGACGGAATCAAATTCAACCCCCCGGCGCCATCGCCAACGCCATCGCCCGCGCCGTAAATTTTCGAGGCCCGGAGGGCGTGGGATATTAGCCGGGGCGCGAATCCACTGGCGTTTAGATTAAGCGCCCGGGGAAATAATTTTCGCGAGGACCGGTAGGGTCGGACCTCCGGGCCGACCGCCGCGCGGAGATAGCGCGTGTCATTCGTACGGCGGGCTGCCCGGAGAGGTCAGCCCCTACCGGTCGGTGGCGGCAGTTTTGGGAATGATCCACGACCATTGCCTTAACTAAACGCTAGTGGGTGCGAACCCGCAGTTAAAAAACCGAAAACAGCCAGAGCCCCGGAGGGGCGACGGAAATGGAAGCTGCAGCGCACACAATAAACAGGGAAAAGTAGGCCTCACGCGACACCCAGCGCGGCCCGCTTTTCCTGAACCCTGAACCCTGAATCCTCCTTCTACGCCAGCGCCGCAAGAATCTCTTCCTTCGGCACCCGGTCGCAGAAATCGGCAAACGTCTCGCCATTCACCTTCTTCGAGTCGTAAACATGCAGCAGTTTATCGATGAAAAGGTGGACGTCCTTCGCGATGATCTTGCCCTTGAGCAATTCATTGAACCGGCGGTTATGGCCGAGCCGTCCGCCAATGAAGGCGTCATACGCGTCGACCTGCTCGCCGTTCACTTTCGTGCGCGCCCCGCGGAAGCCGATGTCGGCGATCTGGTGCTGGCCGCAACTCGACGGGCAACCGCTGAAATGGATGCGGATTTTGTCCTTGTACCACCCGCTCGTGGCTTCGAGCTGGCCGACGAGCTCGATCATCCGGTTTTTCGTCTCGGCGACGGCCAGGTTGCAGAACTCGATGCCGGTGCAGGAGACGCAGCCTTTGCGGAAGTTTGACGAATTATAAACAAGTCCCGCGGCATCAAGGTCGGCCTTGAGCGCCGGGAGGTTCGCCTCGGGAATGTTGAGCAGGAGCAGGTTCTGCTTCGCGGTGAGGCGGATGGCGTCCTGCCCGGGCGCGGCATATTTCTCCGCAAGCTCGGCGACTTTTTCGAGCTGGCTGTTGCGGATGCGCCCGCCGGCGAAGTTGATGCCGACCCAATACAGCCCCGCCTGCTTCTGCGCATGGATGCCGAGGTGGTCGGTCTCCTGGTCGCGCGGCTGCGGGAAATCGGTGTGCGCCTCGAGCGGGAACGGCACGCGCTTCTGCACCTCCGCGACCATTTTTTCCACGCCCCAGTCAGCGACAAGAAACTTGAACCGCGCGCGGTTGCGCTTGAGCCGGTAACCTTCGTCGCGGAAAACTTCGCTGACCGCCTTCACCACCGGCCACACCTGCTCCGGCTTGATGAAGAACGGCAATATCTGCGCAAGGTGCGGCGCGGAGGAAAGCCCGCCGCCGACCATGATGCCGTAGCCGGCCTCGCTGCCGCGCTTGAGCCCGAAGACCGAGCAGCAATTGATGTCCGGCTGCGCGCAACGGATGCAGCAGCCGGAGACGGAGATTTTGTATTTGCGGGGAAGATTCGAGAAATCGCGATTGTTCGTCATGTTCGCGCTTACCTCGGCGAGTTGCGCGTTGGCGTCGATGATCTCCTCAGGGTCGATCCCCGCGACCGGGCACCCGACCACATTGCGCGTGTCGTCGCCGCAAGCGCCGCTGGTGGTGATCCCCACCGCGTCGAGCTGCGCGAAAATATCCGGGAATTGCTCGATCTTGAGCCAATGCATCTGGATCGTCTGCCGCGTGGTGATGTCGCAAAAGCCGTGGCCGTATTGGTCCGTGATATGCGAAATCGCGCGCGCCTGCGCCGCGTTGAGTTGCCCGCCGGGCACCTTCGTGCGCATCATGAAAAAGCCGGAGTCCTTCGGTTTCTGGCGGTAGACGCCATACCATTTCAAGCGCTCGAAATCGGTCTCCTCGATCGATGCAAACCCGGTCTTCGCATACCGGTAAAGATCATGGATGACGTCGAGGCCGTCCTTGGTGAGCTTGATGGTTTCCTGCGGCGTGAGCGGGATGAGCCCCTGCTTCACCGCGGCAAAATTGGGATGGATGGTGTCAGGCATTGCGGTATTCCCCTTGAAAGGGAGGGTAAATTTAGTGGCGCTGGTGATCTTTGCAATGAAAAATGTCCGGATGCCGCTCCCGCAAAATCGGCTTTCCCCGCGGGAAAATCGGGGCTAGCTTGTCCGCGTTTGGGATTTGCAGGATGAAAAGCGGGTTCATAATCATACTGACAGCGTTTGCTCCCGGGTTGTGCGCGCAGGCGCAAAAACAGCAGCCTGCACCGGCGCAGGAAACTGCCACGGTCATCTTCGCCCGTGCGCTGGACGAGCAACGCAAGGGCGACTTCGCCGCGGCGAAAAACGATTACGACAAGATCATCGTCCTCGAGCCAACAAACGCCACCGCCTTCGGCAACCGTGGAAACGCAAAGCTCGCCTCCGGCGATTTCGATGGCGCCATGTCCGACCTGAACCGCGCCATCCAACTCCAGCCCATCTCCGCCCCCTGCTACTACAACCGCGCAAACGCCTGGGAAACACGCGGCGACCTCGACGCCGCACTCCTGGACTACAACCA
>DASZPK010000553.1:0-1643 GCA_035550335.1 Chthoniobacteraceae bacterium
GAGGAAGTGCCGGCCGTCCCGCAATACCATACGCTCAAGGACTGGATTGCCGCGGTCGAGAATACGCAGCCCGGGCTGCGGCTGCTGGTTTCGGACGAGGTGCAGCCGGGGCTTTACCTGGCGGTTTTCAACATGGGGAACGACTGCCTCGCGATTTGCGAGTTTGACTCTGTAAAACAAAGCACGACTGCGGGCTTCAGCTACAACCTGACCGACGCCTCGGGGCATGAGCTGCTGGATCTCGCCCGGACGAAGCAGATGAACGGCAACGACCTGAGCAAGGATTTCCTGATCCGTACCCCCGATGGCTCGATGACCTACCGCTTTTCCTGGGGGTTCCCCTACGCGCTGCCGAACCATTACAGCGGCAAGGCCAAAATCGCGGTGCGCTACAAGAACCACTCTTACGAATATCCGTTCACGATCGAGGCACCGAAGGGGTGATGTCTGCGGGTCGGCAGCGGGCGTCCGTTGCCCAGGATGCGCGCGGTTGTCCCAATTTGGAGACGAAAGCCACCGACACTTAGTCAGACTCTTCGCTGACGGTCAAAGTGAGGACGGCTGACACAGCCGCGCTCCACACCTCAAGGATGAGACGCGCTTGTTGAATTTCACGCACCGTGTCGCGCCAGGATTCTCCTGTGCGAGAATTCGTGAACACACGCCTAGCCTTGCGCTTTTTCGAGCTCGGTGGTGATTTTTTCCATGCACTTGGGGCAGATGCCGTGCGTGAAATCGGTGCCGGTCTCGGTGTGGATGTACTCCTCGATCTGGTGCCAGTAGTCCTGGTCGTCGCGGATGCTCTTGCAATACATGCAGATGGGGAGCAAGCCCTTGAGTTTTTTCACGTCGTCGAGGGCGGTCTGGAGGTCGTGGACTTTGCGCGCGAGGGTGCGCTCGAGGGCGACGACGCGCTCGCCGACCTTGAGGCGGGCGCGGAGTTCGTCGGCATCGAATGGCTTGATGACGTAATCATCGGCGCCGGAGTCGAGGCCGCTGGCGACATCCTCCTTCTGGCTCTTGGCGGTGAGCATGATGAGGTATATATAGGGGAGGTCTTTGTTCTGCCGTACGCGCTGGCAGACTTGGGAGCCGTCCATCTTGGGCATCATCCAGTCGAGGAGGGCGATCGGGGGCGGATTGTTGCCTTCGAGAATGCGGAGCGCGGCCTCGCCATCCTCGACCGTGACGGCTTGGAATCCCCAGTTCGCCAAGTTGCGCTCCAGAAGGTGGCGCGAAACGTGGTGGTCCTCGGCTATTAGAATCGGAGTGGGTCCGGCTTTCATAATGCTATCCATGGCTGATATTATCTATTCGTATGGAAATCTCAAGCGGTGGTGGGATAAGGCGAAATAATGCCGTTGCCGCCAAGATTTTCTTCCGTGCCTGAGCAAGCAAGCAGCAAGCGACGCATAGCTTTCCAAAATGGAGCAGATGGCGTTCTTGCGGGTATGATAAAGAAAACATCTTTAGGTTGCCGGCGCTTTCAGGGGGTTGCCTCGCCGAGGCATGCAGCGCCAGTTGCAATTATCACTCCGCACACACTCATATTTGCGGATGTAAAAATGTCGCGGAAAACGATCGGGGACACTTTTCCGGTTTGCTATTTGGCGGGATTTGGCATTCTTTTTCCACTGCAAAAA
>DASZPK010000554.1:0-3676 GCA_035550335.1 Chthoniobacteraceae bacterium
GCCGAAGCCCATCGAGTGCTGGAGAACGAGCATGTCCAAGGCAAAGCCATATTGGTCATTCGTTGAACGGAGCCAGCGGGAAGAACGGCCAAACGGCGAACGAAACGCGTAATGGATGTGTAAAACACTTCGCACATGGCGCTCCTTACAAAACCTGCGCAACTGAATCGTTACAAGGACATCGCGGCGTTCCTCTTCAAATACCGCCAGGGCCATTTGCTGAAGGAATCACCGCTGATTGATGACCCGCTGGATTTTGCCGAGCCCGCGCCGCAGTCGCCCGACGCGAAAGAGTTTGTTTCCGACTTGGAGAAACTCGGCCCGACATTCATCAAACTCGGGCAGTTGCTTTCCACCCGCGCGGATTTTATCCCCACGAATTACATGGAAGCGCTTTCCAGGCTTCAGGATGATGTCGAGCCGTTTTCCTTCGAGCAGGTCGAGGCGATAGTCGCCGTGGAAATCGGCGCGAGGATTTCGCGCGCGTTCCAGAAATTCGAGAACCTGCCCATGGCGGCTGCTTCGCTGGGCCAGGTTCACCGGGCAATCCTGCGGGACGGCCGCGAGGTCGCGGTCAAAGTCCAGCGCCCCGACGTACGCGAAAAAGTCGCGGATGACCTCGAAGTGTTGCAAACGATGGCGGAATTTCTCGACACCCATACCGACGTTGGCCGCCGTTACGAATTCAGCCGGATTGTTGAGGAATTGAGAAAAGCGCTGATCCAGGAGCTCGACTACCGCCTTGAAGCGGCAAACCTGCGCTCCCTCGGCCAGAAGCTCTCGGGGTACAAGCGCATTTTTATCCCGCAACCCGTGGAAGACTACTCCACCGGTCGCGTGCTCACCATGGATCTGGTGTCGGGCATCAAGGTGACGAAAATAACCGGCGTTCATCGCCTGGACATCGACACGGAAGCCCTCGCCGAGGAGCTTTTCCAAGCTTACTTGCAGCAAATATTGGTGGACGGTCTGTTTCACGCCGATCCCCACCCGGGGAATGTTTTCCTCACGGACGATCATCGCATAGCGCTGCTCGACCTCGGCATGGTGGGAAGAGCCGGCGTGGAATTGCAGGACCAATTGCTGAAACTTCTGCTCGCGATCAGCGAAGGCCAGGGGAACCGCGCCGCGGACGTCGCCATCGCCATCGGCGAGCCCAAGGACGAATTCGATGAAGCCAAATTCCGGCGGCGGCTGGCGGAGGTGGTTGCCGGCCAGGGAATGGCGACCCTCGAAAACATGCAGGTCGGGAAAGTCGTCATGGGCGTGAACCAGATCGCAGCCGAGTGCGGCATCCGCATCCCGTCGGAACTGACCATGGTCGGTAAAACACTGTTAAACTTGGACATGGTGGGCCGCACATTGGCGCCCGACTTTGACCCGAACGAATCGATCCGCCGCAATGCCGTCCGCATCATGCACCAGCGCAGTTGGAAGAGTCTTTCGCTTGGAAATCTCCTCTCCGCCCTGATCGACACCAAGGAACTGGTGGAAAAGCTGCCCTCGCGGATCAATCAATTCACCGAATTGGTGGCCGGCAACAAAGTGCGAATCAAAATCGATTCGATCGATGAGAACCTGCTCATGGCAGGCCTGCAAAAAATCGCAAACCGCATCACATTGGGCCTGATCCTGGCCGCGTTGATCGTTGGCGCGTCGATGCTGATGCGGATTCAGACCGCCTTCACGATTTTCGGCTATCCGGGCTTGGCGATCCTTTTCTTCCTCGGCGCGACGGTGGGCGCGATCGTGCTGATTGTGGCCATCATTCGCAGCGACAGGACCTCCGGCAGGAAGTAAATCGTGCTCCTATCGATCCAGGCGAAAAAGCCGCGAATCCGGGTTGAATCGGCCCAGGCACGCGTCGCGGATGATTTCCGCGGCTATCATGCTGTATGTGATGCCGTTTCCGCCATACCCGAGCGCAAAATGGACATTCGCGCAGCCAGGCGGGGAACCGATGCGCGCGAGACTGTCCGGCGTTTCCCCGAAGGTCCCCGCCCAGCAGCATGCGATTTCAAAGTCGAGCTCTGGAAACAGCTTTCGAAGTTCCTTTTCGAGCACCGCAGTCTTTTTCGGAAGCAGCGCGTCGCGGACTTTGTCGTTCTTATAATCGATGTCCCCGCCCCCAACGACCGCCCGGCCGTCGGAAGTGGTGCGCAGGTAGAGATATGGGCGCGCGGTCGTCCAAATGAGGGAGCGCTCGTGCCACCCGGAAAATTCGTCCAATGGCTGCGTGGCAATCGCGTAGGTGCTTTTTAGTTTGCCGATCTTGCGGCCGAGATATTTTTCCGACTCGTATCCCGTCGCGAAAACCAGGTGGCGCGCTGTTATCGCCGCGCCCGCTTCCGTCAGCACGACGCACTTGCCGGGACTGCTGGTGAAACTTTTCAACGCGGTTTTGCCGTGGATGCGCAATCCGCGCTCAACCGCGGCCGCCTGCAGCGCGGCCACCAGACGCAGCACATCGATCTCCGCCGCGTCGTGGGACAACAACGCGCCGGGACGGCTGAAGGAAAACCGCTCCTCGACCTCGGAGCGCCGCAAAAAATCCGTTGCGATCCCATGCTTGCGCCGGATTTCCGCCTCCCTTTTCAGACCCGGCACATTCCATGCGTGCTCGGCGAGATAGAAGCTCTTGCGACGGGTGAAATCACACGCATCGTGAAGATCGTGAACGACGGCCTCTATTTTCCCAATCGCCTCCACGCATGCCCTGTAGCTGGCGGCTGCATCTTCCTCCCCGATCTGCCGGGCCAGTTTCCATAGCGGCGTGTCGAGTTCGTAGAGCAGGAGCGCCGTGCTTGCGGGCGTGCTGCCGCCGCCCGGTTCGCGCCGGTCGATCATGACGCAATCCATGCCCGCGGCAACCAGCTCCCGCGCAATGAACGCCCCCGTGATGCCTCCGCCCACGATGACAGCGTCGCAGTTCGCATCTCGATCGAGCGGAGGATACGAAAGCGGCGGCCCGTTTTTGAGCAGCCAGACCGTCTCTCCTGTTCTGAGGTCCATGGCGTGCGCGGATCAAGACGCGCCGGCGAGGTCGGATTCCGCCGGGCCGGCGATGACTTCGCCCATGGCCTTGAAGCGCGAGCCATGACAAGGGCAATCCCAGGTTTTCTCGACGCCATTCCAATGCACGATGCACCCCAGATGCGGGCAGACCGCGGATTTGATGCTCAATTTTCCGGCTGCATTGCGGAATACGGCGAGCTTCTTTCCCTTCGTCCAGACGATTTTTCCCTCACCGCGCTTCACCACTCGCAACGACTTCGCGTCAGGCGCGGCGAGGCGGTCCTTGATAAAATAATACGGGTAATCCTTGTTCTCCTTGATGTAATCCCAAATGCCCCCGCGAACCACCTTGCGATTCACGCTGAACAATTCCTGCCACGGATTTTTGTGCCCGCCGATGAGGTCGCGCGCCATCATTGCGGCCACGGTGCCAAATGTAATGCCATTGCCCGAAAAGCCCGTCGCTACGAATTGTTTCGGTGCGGTTTCGCCCATGAACGGCAGGCCGTCGTTCGTCTCAATCACTTGGCCCGACCAGCGGTGATCCACTTTCGCGCCGGGTATAAGCGCTTTCAGTTTTTGCTCCAGCTCCCTGTAGCGCCGCGCCGGATCACGCGCCTGTCCGGTCTTGTGGTCGCCCCCGCCGAATACGGCGTAGTCG
>DASZPK010000555.1:0-2127 GCA_035550335.1 Chthoniobacteraceae bacterium
ATTAAGCCTGGGCTCTTCTTTCCAAAGAGTTCCATCGGCGACGACTCCATGTCCGATTGGACTATCGGGTACGAGATAATCGACAATCAGAAGAGCCCCGGAAAGCCTTTAGTCCGAAGCGCAAGGTTTAAGAAATCAAAATGGGTTCGCGACGACGTCGCGACTCGGTCGGTCTTATATTTTGGGATTCAGCGCACTGTTCCTGCGAGCGAGCGGCGCGAATTCAAGAAGTTCGCATCCTACAGCTATAAGTTTGATGGAAACCTAGAAAGTCTCTCGACGACAATACAGAGAGAAGTAACGCGTATCCTTGGCAAGGATATGTCCCACTTTCTGCGGTCAAAGATCGCCAAAGGCGGCTTTATTTTTGTTGGCGGCGACGGGAACATTCGATATTCAGAGTTCCATTTCGGTGCTGGCGAGTCCTCGGTTATCAGAATGGTAAGTGAGATTGAGTCTGCACCGGAAAACGCACTAGTACTTATTGAAGAAATTGAGAACGGCCTTCATCCGGTAGCTGTAAAGCGAATGGTGGAGTATCTCATCGATG
Organism: Chthoniobacteraceae bacterium; assembly: GCA_035550335.1. Classification (GTDB taxonomy): domain Bacteria; phylum Verrucomicrobiota; class Verrucomicrobiia; order Chthoniobacterales; family Chthoniobacteraceae; genus DASZPK01. The sequence goes on from DASZPK010000555.1 coordinate 551, forward strand.
TGGCGAAGCGTCGGTCAATTCAGTCAATATTTACGACCCACTCAGAGAGCTCTCTGGACCCGCTTCCGCCAGAGGCAATTTGGTCGTCAATCAGCGGCAAAACTAGCCAGGGAAAGATTTCCATTGAGGCTCTCCGCGCTTTGGATGACCGCACCGACGAACGCATGGCGATCTTCGTTGAGGATTCATTCGCCAAACAGTGGGTCGAGTCCATCATCCGCTACGCATTGCCCGAGCATGTTGATGAGATTGGCGTTTACAGCGTGAGCGGCGACTCGCCCGCCCTTCAGACGCATAAGTCACATATGGCCGACCCCTCGATATCGACAAGGTCGATGTGCATCCTTGATGGTAACAGCCAGAAAGCTGCCGCTCCGGATGAGGGTATAATCAAACTCCCGGGAGAAATACCAGAGGCGGTTGTCTTCAATTACGTCCGCGAAGCTCTCGCTGAGCTGTCACTAAAGCTTACAGTCGCCATGCATCTTTTCAGTGACAAAGAACCTAAAGTTACCTCAGTGGTTAGAGACGTATCGAATTCAAACCGAGACCCGCACTTGCTCTTCGATCAGGTGGGCCAAAAGGCCGGCCTTGTGCCTACGGCAATTGTTTCGTCGGCCTTCATCTCCCTTTGGATGGAGGGCAATCCTCGTGAGGTCGCCATGATCGCCAACGAGATCGGGCGGAACCTTCAGCCGCTCCCTCGAACCGGCGGCTGAGGCGAGCGCGGCCGGGTACGCCAAGTACATTGTCGCCACGATTCAACGATCGGTTCCGTCTGATCGCATCGTGCTCTACTCGCGCGGCAGCTTCACCCACACCTCGGCCGAGAGCCCGGCGCGCAGGCGGTCGAGGCCGGGCTGGCCCGGGTCGAGCACGATCCGCACAGGCACGCGCTGCACGATCTTGGTGAAGTTGCCCGAGCCCGGCTCGAACGGCAGCAGCGAGAACTGCGAGGCAGAGCCCGGCGCCAGGCTTTCCACATGGCCGGTGAAGATGAGGCCGGGCAGCGCGTCGACGCATATCCGCGCCGGCTCGTCCGGATGCATCCGGCCGATCTCGGTCTCCTTGAAATTCGCGGTGATGGTCGGCCGGCCCTGGCTGACGATCGTCATCAGCGTGATCCCGGGCTGCACCATCTGGCCGACCGTGGCCTCGATGTCGGCGACGACGCCGGCGGCCGGCGCCGTCACGTCGGTGGCGGCGCGCTCGGCCTCGGCCGCCTGCAGCTCGGTGTTGGCGCGGAACGCCTGGGCCTTGGCTTCAGCCAGCGCCGCCTCGATCTCGCCGCGGGCGCGGGCCTCGACGACGGTCTGGCTGCGCGCCGTCTCGAACGCCTGGCGCAGCACCGGGTTGGTCGCCCCCTGCGGCCCGGCCAGCGCCACCGCGGCGTTGACCTGGCCCTGGATCACCTTCTCCTCCGCGTCGAGCCGCGCGAGGCCCGCCTGCGCCGAGCGCTCGGCGGCCTGCGCAGCCATCAGGTCGCCCTTGGCCTGCGCGATCTTGAGGTCGTACTCCTGCGGGTCGATGCGCACGAGCACGTCGCCCGCCCGGACGGCCCGGTTCTCGAGCGCGAC
>DASZPK010000556.1:0-3422 GCA_035550335.1 Chthoniobacteraceae bacterium
GACCGCTTCGATTTCCCCCGCAGCATGCTCCACTCGGGTGACTTCAATTTCAGCTTCAGCGGGCTGAAAACATCCGTTCGCTACATGTTGCCAAAACTCGCCGGTGAAAACATGGCCGACATCTGCGCCTCCTTCCAGGAAGCCATCGTCGATATCCTCGTCGCCAAGACCCTCGACGCCGCGAAAGCCGGGCGCCTGCGCGTCATCGCCGTGAGCGGCGGCGTGAGCTGCAACACCCGCCTGCGCGAGCGTTTCCGCGAAGCCTGCGCCGCGCAGGGCATCGAGCTGTTGCTCGCCGACCCGCGCCTCTGCACCGACAACGCCGCCATGATCGCACACGTGGCCGCTCTGAAATTCACCCGCGGCGAATCCACCCCGCTCGGGGCCGACATCGACCCCAACCTCGCGCTGGTGTAAAACATTTTTTAACCGCGAAGAACGCAAAGGCCACAAAGAATTCGAGATAGCGTGCAACGGGAAATTGTAGAGTCCGCTGTCCCAGCGGAGGCGTTGGACTCCGTTGCGAGAATCTTCGTGGCGACACGCCACTCCTGCGGTGAGGACACCGCACGCTACAAGGCTCGCGGACGAAGTATATTTCCTTTGCGCCCTTTGCGTTCTTCGCGGTTAAAAATTTCCGCCAGATCAGTGCAGCAACAGCGCGAGCATGCCCGTGAGGATGAGGGCGTGGACCCAGATGAGGAAGATCTGCAGCTTGCCCAGCGTGCGGCTGCTGGAATTTTCGCTCGGCACGGACGCATCGGCGCCGGTGAGTTTTTCAAAGTTGCGCACCAGATAGACCCCGGCGGCAATCACCCCGCAGAAAGCGCAAAAGGAGACGATGGAAACGACATGGTAAAAGAGAGCAGGATTGGCGTCACCTGTATTCATGGAACTTATATTGGCGTAATTACTCGGATAATCAAGCGTAATATTAGTAATACAAATTTCAGAAAGTGATAAGGCGAAGTTATTGGGCTGGCCCGCTGGAAAGCCCGATATTGACCCGAACCCTCGCGCTGATGTAAAACAATGTCCCATTCCAGCAGTCCCTGGCAAAATGGAATTCTGTTTAAATAATATTTGCACAACGTAACAGGCGCAAGACGTGCTTTTACGAGTGCCAAACACGGAAAAAATGAGAAAAATCATCATCGGCGCAATCTTTATAATTGGCGGACTCTCGGGCAAACTCGTGCTGATCGGCACCGACAGCGGCATCGCGCTGGCCGTGCTGGGCGCGATTTTTGTCATCTGGGGCATTGTCCGCATGGCCGGCTCCAGGAACTGACAAATTGAGCGGCTAGGCAAATAACCGGCACAATCCGCCCCGGTGGATCTTCGGCACCGCCACGGGGGACAAGAACGCGGATAAGATACTCGCCGCGCTCAAGCAGGCGGGAGGCAAGGGGATGACGAGGACGGAAATCAGCGAGAAGGTGTTTTTGCGGCACCTGAGCAGTGGAGCGTTAAGCGATGCGCTGGGGGTGGTGGAGAAACTCAGCAATGGTACATTCACGCAGGAGCGCTCAGTTTCAAATATCGTGGGCCGATGGATCATCTGCGAAGTTGCGAATTTGGCGAACTGGGTTCGCCGAATTCGCAACTTCGCAATGCGTGATTGAAAACTTCCGCTCCTTGCGTTAACCTCCTTTCCATGAGCGCCACGGAAATCCTCGACGAATTGCCGAAGCTGACACCGGCGGAATTGGAAACCATCTACCGCCGTGCGGTGGAACTGCACCAAGGCAGGGGCGTGGAGGCCTCGCCGGAATTGCAGGCTGCGATTGATGAGGCCGACGCATCGTTCGCGAAAGAGGGCGGTGTCGATCTCGCCGAGGCCCGCCGCATCGTGGCATCGTGGAATACGAAGTAATCATCGCCCGTTCGGCGTTGCGCAACTTGGAGGAAATCCACGCCTATATCGCCCGCGACAACCCCCGCGCGGCCCAAGCCTTCTCCCTGCGGCTGCTGGATGAGGCCGAATCACTCAAGACATTCCCGGAACGAGGCGGTTATATCGTCGAGCGTCCCGGGGCCCGGTTCGTGATCGTGCACCCCTATCTGGTCGTCTACCGCATCATTGCGGAAACGCGTACGGTGCGGGTGTTGCGGTATTGGCACGGCGCACGCGAACGCATGCGAATGCGCTTGGAATAACTTGTGAAGTTGCGAATTCCGCGAACCCAGTTCGCCGAATTCGCACTTCGCAGATCATTGATTCACCGCAAAGCACGCAAAGGCCGCAAAAGAAAAAGCGCTTCGCGCTTGGTGGTAATCACGCACTTTTTACAAGCCCGTTCTCCGTCAGTTCTCCAATCTTGAGCGTGTCCCCGCTATCAAAGCCCACCACCACACCAATTCGCATTGCCGAAGAACCCACCAAACGCGGGGTCTCAAATTGCAAGAGCCTGTGTATCGCAAATGCGCCGAACGCAAGGCAGAGCGGCCACTCCGCGTCGTTCTCCAGTCCCCCGCCTCCATTGTACCCAATTTCATAGATGCTGCGCAGTGATGATGACTGAGCATAGGCGTTCTTAGGGTAATGACGGGGATTCTCGAAGAGCCAGCCGAATTCATCGTCGTCCGGAATATACTGTCCCATCGCGGCGACGTACATATCCGCCCACACGTTTTGCTCGTCGGTGCATGGGTTGCAGAGACCAATCCAGAGCGCTTGGATTGGAAATGGAGCCGGCTGCTTCTTGAAGACCCCGGGAATCCATCCAGTCAGCGACGACACATCTTTGTCGTATTCAAGCGAGGAAAGCTGGGCCCAGTCGCGATGAGGAACGTCCCGCTCGCAAAGAACGATTATCTCTTTCATGCGGTCCCCGATGGAACGATCCGAGACAGTCAGCTCTTGGATCGAGTCAAAGATCGCTGAAAGGTCGAGTTCCATACCCCTCAATAATCCCGCTTCAACAAATAATCCGCCAGCGCGTTCAGCGTCTCGCCTTTTTTGCCGAAGCTTTTCAGCGCGGCGCGGGCTTGGGCGGTGAGGCGCTGGGCTTCTTTGCGCGATTTCTCAAGGCCGAAGATGGCGGGGTAGGTGGCTTTTTGCGCGGCGATGTCTTTGCCGGCGCTCTTGCCGAGTTTCTCGCTGGTTTGGGTCACGTCGAGGATGTCGTCGATCACCTGGAAGGCGAGGCCGAGGGCTTGCCCGAATTGCGTGAGGTCGCGCAGCTTGGCGTGGCCGGCGTTCGCGCTCATGGCGCCGAGGCGGATGGAGGCGGTGAGGAGCGCGGCGGTCTTGGCGCGGTGGATGAATTTCAATTCGTCGCCGCCGAGTTTTTTGCCTTCGCCCTCGAGGTCGGCGACCTGGCCGCCGATGAGCCAATGGCTGCCGCTGGCGACGGCGAGTTCGTGGATGAGCGTGTGCATCGGGTGGCGCGCGGTCTCCTGCGCGCGCGCGAGGATTT
>DASZPK010000557.1:0-3940 GCA_035550335.1 Chthoniobacteraceae bacterium
CGATGCGGACCATGGCGCTCTCGTCATCGAAAAGAAATTCCGCGAGCGCGCGGCTGAGTTCCGTTTTGCCGACGCCGGTGGGCCCGAGAAAAATGAACGAGCCGATGGGGCGGTTTTCATCCTGCAAACCGGCGCGGGCGCGGCGGACGGCATTCGAGACGGCGGTGATCGCAGCGCGCTGGCCAATGACGCGATGCGCGAGGCGATCCTCCATCTTGATGAGCTTCTCGCGCTCGCCCTCGCGCAGGTTGGAAACGGGGATGCCCGTCCACGAGGAAACCACCTCGGCGATGTCCTCCTCGGTCACTTCCTCCTTCAGCATTTGCGCGCCTTTTTGGATCTCGGCGAGTTTCTTGTTGTGCTCCTCGAGCTGGCGGGTCAGTTCCGGAAGGCGGCCGTATTGAATTTCGCTCGCTTTGGTCAACTCGTTCCGGCGTTGCGCCTGCTCAAGCTCGAGCTTGAGCGCCTCGATCTGCTCCTGGAATTTGCGCGACTTGTCGATCTCGGCTTTTTCGCTCTGCCATAGCGCCTTGAGTTGCGCGCTTTTTTCGCGGAGGTCGGCGAGTTCGCGCTCGAGTTTCCCGAGGCGCTCCTTGCTTGCGGCATCCTTCTCTTTTTTCAGCGCCTGGCGCTCCATTTCGCCCTGCATGATCTCCCGCTCGACAACATCGATTTCCGTGGGCATCGAGTCGAGTTCGATCTTGAGGCGCGAGGCGGCTTCATCGATGAGATCGACCGCTTTGTCGGGCAGAAAACGGTCGCTGATGTAGCGGTTGGAAAGCACCGCGGCGGCCACGATGGCGGCATCCTGGATGCGCACGCCGTGGTGGACTTCGTAGCGCTCCTTCAATCCGCGGAGGATCGCGATGGTGTCCTCGACGCTTGGCTCATTGACCATCACGGGCTGGAAGCGGCGTTCGAGCGCGGCGTCCTTCTCGATGTACTTGCGGTATTCGTCGAGCGTGGTCGCGCCGATGGTGCGCAACTCGCCGCGCGCGAGCTGCGGCTTGAGCATGTTCGACGCATCGACCGCGCCTTCGCTCGCGCCCGCGCCGACGATGGTGTGGAGCTCGTCGATGAAAAGAATGATCTCGCCCTGCGAATCGGTGACCTCCTTCAAAAACGCCTTGAGCCGGTCCTCGAATTCGCCGCGGTATTTTGCGCCTGCGATCATGGAGCCGATGTCCATGGCGACCACGCGCTTGTCTTTCAACGACTCGGGCACGTCGCCGCTTATGATGCGGCGTGCAAGCCCTTCCACGATGGCGGTCTTGCCCGTGCCAGGCTCGCCGATGAGCACCGGGTTGTTTTTCGTGCGGCGGGAGAGGACCTGCATCACGCGGCGGATTTCGTTGTCGCGACCGATGACGGGATCGATTTTGCCCTTGCGCGCGGCGTCGGTGAGGTCGCGCCCGTATTTTTCGAGCGTCTGGTATTTGCCCTCGGGGTTCTGGTCGGTGACGCGTTGGGAGCCGCGCACCTGCTGGAGCGCCTGCATGAGCTTGGCATGGCTTACCCCAGTCTCACGCAGCAGGTCGCCGGCGGCAGTTTTCGAATCCGCAAGCGCGAGGAGGTAATGCTCGGCGCTTAGAAACTCGTCCTTCATGCGCTCCATCTCGCGCTCGCCCTGCTCGATGACTTTCATGAGTTCACTGCCGAAATGCGGCATGGATTGTGACCCATGCACCTGCGGTTGCTTGTCGATCTCTTCGCTGAGGCGCTGCCGGAGTTCCCGCACGGGGACGCCTATTTTTTCGAGGAGCGGGCGCGTCACGCCCTCGGGCTGGTCGAGCAGCGCGAGCAGGAAATGGCGGTTGGTGATTTCCTGTTGCGAATGTTTGGACGCGATGTCCTGGGCGGCCTGGACGGCCTCCTGCATTTTCTGGGTGAATTTATCGAGGCGCATGACGGAATAATAGAAATCCCGCGGGACAAAATCAACCGCAGTTCAATCCGGAAACGCGCGCCAGGCTACTTCCGGCTGCGCGCGCGGTGCTTTTCCACTCCGACGATGTGGAGCGACGTCAATGTCGTGGTCGTTTCCTCATCGTCGAAGAGTGTGACTCGGCCGCCTCTCGGACTGATTGCAACGTAATCGGGATGCTTTACGCGGTATTGCCTGCCATCGGAAGTCCTCACGACAAACGACTCGAAAGGAATAGCGTGCATGAGCTTGCGGATTTCGTCAGTCATTCGAGATGCATAACCCATGACGGCTGCGTTGGCAAGACAGGCACCAGTCAGACTTTTACTTGTCGCCAAGGAAAGCACGCAGCAAAGTAGGAGCGCCACGCATGAACCGCCCATCGCCCAAGCCGCCCGAGAAAATGCGCGTGATCGCCATCGATCCCTCGCTGCGTGGCACGGGCTACGCGGTGCTGGACAAGCTGGGGAGCAAAATCCATGCGGTTGAGTACGGCGTGATCCGGAATGGCGGCAAGCTGCTCCCCTCCGGCTGTCTCGTGGCGATCCATGACCGGCTCACGGAATTGATCCGCGCCCACGAGCCGGAGTGCATCGCGGTCGAGGCGATCATTTACGTGCAGAGCCACCGGATCGCGATCACGATGGGCGCGGCGCGCGGAATGGCGATCCTCGCCGCGGCATCGCGCGGGCTGCCGGTTTACGAATACGCACCACGGCGTGTAAAACAAGCGGTTGCGGGGCGTGGAGCCGCGGGGAAAAACCAGGTCGCTTTCATGGTGCGCGCGCGGCTCGGGCTCACCGAGACCCCGCCGGCGGACGCCGCGGACGCGCTCGCCATCGGCCTTACCCATTTCCAGATGCAGGAAACCGCAAACATGGGCATCGCAACCATGCAACGGATATGAGCACCGAGGCAAAATGGCTTGGGCGCATCGATTACGAAAAGGCGCTCGTGATGCAGGAGGATATTGTGCGCGGCAAAATCGCCGGCAACGCAACGGACCATCTGCTTCTGCTGGAGCACGAGCCGGTTTACACCATCGGGCGCACGTCGGACCAGTCGAGCTTGCGCGAGGCCGCGAAGCTTCCGCATCCGGTCGTGCAGATCAACCGTGGCGGGCAGGCGACCTACCATGGGCCGGGGCAGCTCGTCGGCTATCCGATCCTCGACCTGCGAAATTACGGGCAGGACCTGCACCGTTATTTGCGCGCGCTGGAGGAAATTCTCATCGAAACCTTGCGTGGCTACGACGTCAAGGGAGAGCGGCGCGAGGGTCTCACCGGCGTCTGGGTTGGGCCGCGCAAGATCGCGTCGATTGGGGTCGGGGTGCGGCAATGGATCAGCATGCATGGGTTCGCGCTCAATGTGTGCGGCGACCTTGCGCCGTTCCAGCAGATCATCCCGTGCGGGATTTCGGGTGTGGAAATGACGAGCGTGGAGCGGGAATGCGGCCGCCCAACGGGCGTCAAAGAGGTGGCTGATCGTGTTGCTGAGTTATTTCAACAACAGTTGGATCACTTCCTGGGGTCCACGAATGAGCTTGAGTCTCGATCAAGGCCGTCTGCGCCGGAGCGCCGGGACCAGGCCTAGCCACGTCGTAACCACCCCGCCGAAAACGGCGAGCATTAACAAATCCATGGGGAACGGATTCGGCTCCAATCCGGGCAATGCCAAGCCCGCCAGCAGTGTGACAAAAGCAAGCATGCAAATGGAGCCGATGATGCCGAACACGATGCTACCCGCCTTGGAGGAATTCGTGAATGTCAGCGAGAGCGGGAACACCGAGGCGATGAGCGCAGCTGCCGCGAAGCAGAACCCCTCCCGGCCGAGTACGATGCCGGCAATGAGCATGAGCAGTCCCGCCATGATGCCGCCGCCCACGAAGACCGCTTCGATTTTTTCCCGGCGCCGCAAGGCGTGCCTGGCAAACCGGTCGAACAGCAGGATAAAATTCCCAAGCCCTTTCGCGACCCACACCCAAAGCACGAAGAGCGCGTACAGCACCGCGATGGC
>DASZPK010000558.1:0-7758 GCA_035550335.1 Chthoniobacteraceae bacterium
CGAGGATGACGCGGTAATCGGCGTTGTCGGGGATCGCGCCGCCGGAGGTGAGCGCCACGAGGCGCGAGCCGCGCCGGGCGCGCACGCGACGGTTCACGGCGTCGTGGTGCACGAGCGCGGCGCGATGGCCGCGCTTGGTGCTGAAGCCGGTGGCGAGCATGTGTAACACTTCGTCAAACTCCTGCCGCGTAAGCTCGCGGTACGGCCAGGCGGCGCGCATGAGGTCGAACAACTTTTCCTCCTCCCATTCCTCGCAGGCGGCGCAGGCGACGATCTGCTGCGCGAGGACATCGAGCGGTTTTTGCGGCATTTCGAGGAGGTCAAGGTCGCCGCCGCGCACCGCGCGCAGCAGCGCGACCTGCTCCGCCAATTCGTCGCGGCTTAGCGGGAAAATCCGGCCCTTTGGCAGGCCGCCGCGCCGGTGTTCCGCGCGGCCGACGCGCTGAAGCAGCGTGGCGATGGAACGCGTAGGGCCCAATTGGCAGACGAGATCGACCGAGCCGATGTCGATGCCCAATTCGAGCGAAGCCGTGGCGACGAGCGCCTTCAATTCGCCGCGCTTGAGCCGGTTCTCCGCGTCGAGGCGGAGTTTTGCGGAGAGGCTGCCGTGGTGCGCTGTGACCTTGTCCGCGCCAAGTCGCTCAGTGAGATGATGTGTAACGCGCTCCGCGAGCCGGCGCGTGTTTACAAATACCAGCGTGGTCCGGTGCTGCCCGATCAATTCCCCCAGCCTCCCATACACTTCCGCCCAGATTTCGTTCGACATCACCGCCTCGAGCGGCGAGCCGGGCAACTCGATGGCGAGGTCCATTTCGCGCCGGTAACCGCAGTCGACGACCGCGCATCGGGCGTTTCCTTTTTCATCGACATTGCGCGTGCCGACGAGGAAACGCGCCACTTCCTCGATTGGCTTTTGCGTCGCGGAGAGGCCGATGCGCTGCAATTTCCCGGGCACGAGCGCGGCGAGGCGTTCCATGCTCAGCGTGAGATGCGAGCCGCGGCGGTTGCCGGCGAGCGCGTGGATTTCGTCCACAATGAGCGTGCGCGCCGTCGAAAGCATTTTGCGCCCGGACACCGAGGTGAGCAGCAAATAGAACGATTCCGGAGTGGTGACGAGGATGTGCGGCGGCTTGCGCGCGATGGCCTGGCGCTTCGCGGCGGGCGTGTCACCGGTCCGCACCCCGGCGCGCACATTCACATCGCGGCCCCCGGCGGCGAGGATCGCGGCGCGGATGGCGGCGAGCGGTTCCTCGAGGTTTTTATGGATGTCGTTGCTCAGCGCCTTGAGCGGCGAGACGTAAACCACGCGGGTCTCATCGGGAAGATCGCCCGCGAGCCCTTCGCGAAAAAGCTGGTCGAGCGACGCGAGGAATGCCGAGAGCGTCTTGCCCGTGCCGGTGGGCGCGGCGATGAGGGTGTCCATCCCCGACTGGATGGCGGGCCAGCCGCGCCGCTGCGGCTCGGTGGGCGTGCCGAACTTCTCCTCGAACCAGCGCGCCACCGCGGGATGGAATTGAAACGTCTGCATCGGATTTCACGATAGCGCATCCGGCGGAGAACTCTAAAAATTTTGCGATACGCGCGTCACTTCACGATCTCAAAAGGGATCGCGGGAAGGAAACCGATTGAAAAGCGGCGTTTTACCGGCGGCTTGCCATCCACGGGAGTAATGGTCCGCTCGACGAAGGCCTCGATGATCAGGTTGCCCTTCAGCCCGGTTTTCACGTTCGTGCCGGCCTTGAAAGAGATCACCATGCCATCGGGAGACGGCGAAAATCCGGCGACCGTGATGCCGTCGGGCGCGCCATCGAGTTGCAGCTCGGGCTGGACATCGGCGAAGGGGACGCGCCTGCCGGCGATGCCCGGGACGGAGACGATGGATTGCGCGCCGCCGCCCGCGGGCAATTGCATGGGCGATGACCCGGCCACTGCAATCGGCGCCCTTCCCCTCCCCGCGCCAAATGTGACGGCGAGGAATTGCTGCGCGGGAACGAAATGATGGTAGGCGAACGCCTGCTCGCGGTCATCCGCCGGGATGGCCAAATGCGTGATGGCGCCCGAAGCGGTGATCGCTTGCGCTTCGAATACGAGCGCCACGGGCTTCGATGGCGGCGGCGGAATGGGGGTCGCCGTCGGCATCGCGGTGGCGGCCATTGCTGCCGCGGTTCCAGTGGCCGCTGCAGTCCCCGGGGTGGCGGATGGCGGTGTGCTTGCTTTAGGAGCGGGGCCGGGGCTTGGCGCGGCGGGAGAAGCCGCGCCTTGCGGCACCGTGAGCGTGGCGCGCACGGAATCCTGCCCGGCGGGTATCCAGCCGCCGGACAACACGAAGCCGGGCGGGGCGTTTTTCAACGCCAGGCGGATGTCGCCGTCGAACCCGTCCTTGCGAACCGCGTAAACGGCAACCGGCAGCGTCGCACCGGGGCGGGCATTGATGCATGACGGGGTGATAAACAATGTAAAATCCGGCTCCGGCTCGCTGATGCGAAGGCGGTAGGCGCACCCGGGACCGCCCTGCCCCTGCGTGTCGCCGAGATGAATGAAATACGCGCCGTCCACGGGCGCGGTGAACGCGACCCGAGAATCGACATTTTCGGTCTGCGTGCCGGCGGCCTTGCCGGCAAGGTCATCGTTGAAGGCGATCTGTCTGCCGGCGGCGTCGGTGACCTTGAGCCATGTGTCGAGCGGCGAATTCAGCCGGCGGGCATACGTCTCGGCGACGATTTTCTCCCCTGCGCGGCACGCGATGGAAAACACTTGCACGTCGCCGGGAGCGCGAATGCGGCCGTTGACGATCACCGGCGGCGTCACGGACAGCGGACGCGCCGCCGGTGCATCGGGCGCGGTGATTTCCGGCAGCGCGTCGGTCGCGAAAGAAATGCCGGTGGCGGAATACTGCCCGTTGAATCCCGCGAGTGGCATCACGCCCTCGGCCGGCGGGGAAGGCACGACCATTTTTGTGGAGGTGAGGTTCCAGCCGGAGAGAGCGACGGCCACCGGTTTGCCCAAGGTTGCGCCGAGCGGGAAGACATCGGTCACGAACGGAATTTGCCCGGCGGTGATCCGGTAAACGAAATCCTCGCGTCCGCGATAAAGCGTGTCGCGCACTTCGAGCAGATAGACGCCATCCTTCGGCACGTCGTAGCAAAGCGCGGGATCGGGATTGAAGCGGAAATGATCGGCGTACGCGACCTCATGCCCTTGCGCATCCTGGAGCGAGACGGCGGGTTGGAACCAGCCGGGCACGGCATCGGCCAGGAAGGGCGTGAGGCTGCGCGCCTGCACGGCGATGACGAGATGCATTCCGTGCGTCGCTGTGAATGCGTAATGGTGCACGCCGCCGGGCGGGATCCAGCCGTTGAGAACGGCTGGCAGCGCCACGCGCGCGGCGGTATCCGCGGTCCTGCCGGTTTCCCCCGCGCCGGTGGTTTCGTTCAGGTCGCCGATGCAGAAATAGACCGGGTTCGTCGCGCCGGAAGCCGTGAGGAGCCGCAACTCGCGCACGCCGCTGGCGGCGTCGCCCGCGACCGCGACCTTGAGCGTGACCGACTCGGAAAGCTGCGCGTTTTCCTGGCGCTTCGGGTCATTACGCTTCTTCCGCATTTCGAGAAAGGCCTGGATTTCATCCGGTGTCGCGCCGGAGACTTTCAAGGTCCCGGCCGCCCATTCGGGGCCTGCCATCCTGCGCATCTCTTCGGGCGGCGGGGCCGGGCTCGCGGCAGCGAGCTTTTTGCGCGCCTCCTCGAGGTAATCGCGCAGTTCGTTGAAACGCTTTTGCGGCAGTGGCCGGTTGTATTTCCCAACGGTGACATTCACGCCGCCGCCGGTGATGAGGGCCGCCTGGGTGGCGTCAAGAAATTGCCCGCCGACCGTGACCTCGACCGTGGCCCCGCGCTGTGCCCCGGCGGGAAACGCATAACCGATGCGCGGCTCGTTCTGCGCGAGCGCCGCAACGCCGGAGGCGAACCAGAGCCCGCACAGCACGACCGTCCGGGCGCGCAGCGATGTGTTACAACGCTTCACATGATCTCCTTCAGGAGCCCGCCCGATTTTCCGGCTTCGGAAGAGGCCTCCGTAATGCGCACGGAATCGTCGCCCTGCCGCGGAAACGGCGCGGCGGGATCGATCCCGAGCAGTTGATACATGCTGCCGAGGAGATCGGCTGGCGAGACGGGGCGCTCCTTCACCTCCTCGCCTTTCGCGTCGGTCACGCCCACCACCTGCCCGCCGCGGAAGCCGCCCCCGGCCAGCAGCATCGAAAACGCCTTGCACCAATGGCCGCGCCCGCCGTTCCACGGTTCCTCCCACATGATTTTCGGCGTCCGTCCAAATTCGCCGCCGCACCAGACGATGGTGCTGTCGAGCAGTCCGCGCGACGCGAGGTCCTGGAGCAACGCGGAAACGCCCTTGTCAAACTCGGGCAGTTTGCGGCGGAGAACCTGGAAGTTTTGTTTGTGCGTGTCCCACCCGTTGTTGTTGATGGTCACGAAGCGGACTCCATTCTCGATGAGACGCCGCGCGGCGAGGCACGACTGGCCGAAAGTGGTGCGCCCGTACCAATCGCGCGTGCCGTTATCCTCCTTCGCGAGGTCGAAAATCTCCGCGCCTTTGCCGAGGATCATGTCGTACGCGTCGCGCTCGCCGGCGTTGAATTCCCCGATGTGCGGGTCGGCGCCCATCGCATGGTCGAGCGAATCGAGGTCGTGAAGCAGCTCGCGCCTCTGCTGCTGGCGCGCGGCCGGGATCCCTTCCGCCACGATTCCCTGCACGGCGAACGGCTGGCGCGCCGGGTCGCCGCCGGTAACGAACGGCGCATAGCGCGGCCCCAAAAATCCCGACTCGGAAAAGCGCCCCGGCGATTCGGTAAGGACGATGTACGGCGGCACGAGTCCGCGATAACCGGCATCGTATCCCTCGAAAAGCGACGTCACCGCGCCGATGGAAGGATAAACGCGACGCTCGCCGGAGAGATGGCTGGTCTGGACCATGTACGAGGCCGTCTCGTGCGCGGTGTATTCGTGGGTCATGCCGCGGATGAGCGAATATTTGCCGGCCTGTTTCGCAAGCTCCGGCAGCAGTTCGCAGATGACCATGCCGTCGGCACTGGTCTTGATCGGTTTGTTAAACGGCCCGCAGTAATCGTTCCCCATGTCCGGTTTCGGGTCGAATGTGTCGAGGTGGGAGGGCCCGCCCCACATCCAAATCTGGATCACCGCTTTCGCTTTTGGCGGCGCCGCCGGGGCGGTTGCTTCCGCGCCGAAGCCCAGGCGCCTGCCGAGCAGCATTCCGGCGGCAGCCAGCGTGCCGGCGCGCAGCACGGTTCTCCGCGAGACCGGTTTGCCGCGCAAATTTTCGAGGGGATTGGTGCTCATGTTCGCGGGATTCGAGGTTCAATGGTGGTAGAGAAATTCGGAACTGTTGATCAGCGCCCACGCGACATCGAGCAGGACCGCCTGGCCTTTTGCCTCGCTCGTGAGCGAATAGGTTTTGATTGCTTTCAATTCATCCGGCGTGGGGGTGCGCGAGAGGATCGTGAGATAAAGCCGCGCCACGGCGTCCGCCGGCGTGGGTGCGGTGCGCATGAGATCGCGCAGCTTCGTGCTTCGCGCGAGTTTCGCCTGGATCGCGCTCGAATTCAGCAGGTGCAAGCGCTGGCCGGCGGTGACGTGGCCGTTGCGCTCGGAAACGAGGCCGGTGTCGCGCGGCGGCCGGCCAAACAAATCGAGAAACGCGCTGCCGATGCTCCCATCGGGCAGGTCGATGGTGCGTTTATCGGGTGGAATGAAGGTGTAGGGCTCGGGAGTCATGCTCGAATATTCCTCGTTTGATCCCGTGATCTGGTCGATGGCGTCGATGAGCGCCTCGGCCTCGACGCGGTGCAACGGGTAATACGCAAAATTCGCCGCGGCCCGCGGGTCGCTCGAGGCGGGGATGCAGGAAAGCTGGTACGTGTTCGAATTCAAAATGAGCCGGTAGATGTGCTTGATGTCGTAATTCGAGGCGGCGAGTTCCTGCGCCAGCCATTCGAGCAACTCCGGGTTCGACGGCGGATTGTCCGGGCGGCAGTCGTCGGGGTCGTTGATGATGCCGCGCCCGAAGAGCCAGTACCAGGTACGGTTCACGCCATTGCGCGCGAAGGGGGAGTTCTTCGAAGTCACGAGCCAGTTCGCAAAGATCGCGCGCGGGTCCTTGCCAGGCGGGAGCGCGACCACCGCGCCATCCGGCAGCGTCGCCTGCTTCGGGGCATCGGCGGAATCGGTTATACCGTTGTAAAACACGATCTCCTCCTTCCACTCGTTTGTGGACTTGAAACCCACCTGCGAGAAAAAGACCGCCATGGCTTCCTGTTTTTCCTTCGGCCATGCCTCAATGCGCTCCCCCATGAACGCCAGCGCCACGGCGCGCGCGAGGGTCATCCGGTCCCTCCCCCCGGCGGAGCGATAGAAATTGACCGGCGGCACGCGGAAGTTGCTGCCGCTCGCGGTGAGAAGTTCCGTGGCGAAGAGCGAATACGGCGTGTTCCGCCGCAACGCCGCGCGCACCCAATGGTCGTACGCCTGCGCCGCCTCCGGCCAGAGATTGACCGGGAATTCCGATTTCACCCGGAGCACGTCGCACCATTTCAAGCCGAGGTAATCGGTGAAACCGTCGCTGTCGAGCAGCCGATCGATAAGCTGCGCTCGCTTGCGCGGATCGTTATCGGCGATAAAAGCAGCCGCCTCGTCCGCCGTGGGAATACTGCCCGTCACGTCGAGATAGACGCGCCGCACGAATACCTCATCCGAGCACGGATTCGCCGGCTGGATGCCCATTTTCTTCAATCTCCCGAAGACAAACTCATCAATTTTGGAAGTTGATGAATGCGATGGAGATCCCTCAGCATTCGCCGCTGCCTCCGGCGTGTTTTCAAACGGAAAACGCACTGGCTGCCCGCCAATCGCAAAATGCAAACCCGCACTGCAAAAAATCGCCAGCAGGGCCGGAGTGGTCCAGCCCCGGGAAGCAGACAGGCCTCTGGGGTACATAATAGTCTGAAATAAGAAACACCGCCGCCTTTGCTGAGTTTCGCAATACTGCAAAATATTGCAACTATTTCTAATATTGGCCTATTTTAAGGAGACACTCCCCAGAGTCGACAACTATCAGGTTTTTGCCGGTGGTTACCCTTCGATCGCCGCCAGCAAAATTTCCGACAGTTCCTCCGCGCTCAATTCCACCGGATTCGGCTTCATGCTGCTGGCGCGGGCCGCGTTTTGGATGAGCACCGGCGCGTCCGCCACGCCCACACCTTGCGCCCCGAGCGAGCGGATGCGCAGGTCCGTGCACAAATCCTTCACCCACGCCACGCCGTCGTCCGCGGTGGCGCGCCCGTTGCCGGTGAGAATGCGCGCCACATGGTCGTACCGGCGCAACGCCTTGCCATCTGGAATGCGCTGGCGCAACGCGCGCAGGTTCACCCGCATCACGTGCGGGAGCAGCGCGGCGCAGACCGCGCCGTGCGCAATGCCGGAAAACATCCCTCCGATCGGCGCCGCAAATCCATGCACCGCCCCCAGCCCCGCGTTCGCCAGCGCCAGCCCGCCGAAAAGCGCCGCGAGCGACATGTCCTCGCGCGCCGCGGAATCCGCCGCGCCGTTTTCGAATGCGCGCCGCAGCGAGCGCGCCACGCGCCCGATCCCCTCGATGCAGAGGCCGTCCGTCATTGGGTTCGCGCGCAGGCAGACGTAGGGCTCGATGAGCTGCGTAAGGGCATCGATGCCC
>DASZPK010000559.1:0-8383 GCA_035550335.1 Chthoniobacteraceae bacterium
AAAGGAGGGCTTCCGCGTCATCGGCGCCACGAGCGGCGCCGAGGGCCTGGAACTCGCGCACCAATTGCGGCCCTCGGTCATCGTGCTCGATGTGATGATGCCGACGATGGACGGCTGGTCGGTGCTCACCCGCCTCAAGGGCGATTCCGAGGTGGCCGACATCCCGGTGGTGATGCTCACGATGGTGGACAACAAGGAAATGGGTTTCTCGCTCGGCGTGGACGATTACATGCTGAAGCCTATCGAGCGCACCGGCTTTATTTCCGTGCTCCGCAAATTTTGCGATCCGCACGATAGTCCCGTGGTGCTCGTGGTTGAAGACGATACGACGACCCGGGAGTTGATGACGGCATCGCTGGAGAGGGACCAATTCTCCGTGGTGACGGCCGCGAATGGCGCGGATGGCCTGCGCAAGCTGGAAACGCTGCGTCCCGCGGTGATCCTGCTCGATTTGATGATGCCGGGAATGGACGGTTTTCAATTCACGCGCGAGGTGCGCTCGCATGCACAGTGGAAAGACATTCCCATCGTGATCATGACCGCAAAGGACATCAACGCCGAGGACCGCGCGCTCCTCGACGGCCAGGTGAGCACCATTTTGCAAAAGGGCGCGTGCAACCGCGAGGAGCTTTTGGCCGAAATCAGCAGCCGGATCCTGCGCGTCACCCGCCCCGCCAACATGAAAGTCCCACACCTCGTATCATGAAAAAATTACTGCTCGTAGAAGACAACGAAATGAACCGCGACATGCTCTCGCGCCGGCTCGCGCGGCGCGGTTACGAAATCGTGATCGCGGTGGATGGCGAACAGGGAATCGCGGAAGCGAACCGCGTGCATCCCGACCTCATCATCATGGACATGAGCCTGCCGGTGATCGACGGCTGGGAAAGCACCCGCCGGCTCAAGCAGCAGCCGGAGACGCAGGCGATCCCCGTGCTGGCGCTCACGGCGCACGCGATGGCGGGCGAGCGCGACCGCGCGCTGGCCGCGGGCTGCAACGATTACGACACCAAACCAGTGGATTTTGAGCGGCTGCTTGGAAAGATCGAAAACTTGCTGGTGACCAATGCCGCCGCGTGACGATTTTCAGGGCCGATAAAACATGGACTCAGACAAAGAACGCAGACTTTCCCAGAAGCTGCACGACCTCCGCACTCCGCTGAACCAGATCATTGGATTCAGCGAAATGCTGATCGAGATCGCGGAGGAGGAAGGCCATCGCGACTTTGTCGAGGGGCTGGGCACGATCCGCGAGGCGGGCATCGAGTTGAACGACCTGCTGCGGGACAGGCACCTCGTCACGTTCGAGGCGCAGGCGGGGAAGGATTACTGGCCGTTGAGCGAGGCCGTGCGCGATGCGATCGGACGCGTGAACAATTTCAATGAGCGGGCACTCGCAAACGAAACGGAACCCCGCCTTGGCATTTACCGCGACGACCTCGTGAAGATCCGCTCGGCCACGCGTCATTTCCTCGACATGGCAAACTCGAGCGGCCTTCTCATCCACCTCGAAACGGCGCGGCATTGGGAAAACCATGCCCCCATCGCCCCCTACAGCGCCAGCGCGGCAACGGGCGGCGCAAAAGGCCGCATCCTGGTGGTGGACGACGAAAGCCTCAATTGCGAAGTCCTCTCCCGGAGGCTCCGGCGCGAAGGTTACTTCGCGGTGACGGCAGGCTCGGGCTTGGAAGCCCTGAAGATGCTGCATCGCGATTCGTACGACGCAGTCCTGCTCGATTTTTTGATGCCCGAGATGAACGGGATGGAAGTGCTCCAGACGCTCAAAAGCGACCCGTGCCTGCGGCACCTGCCGGTGATCATGCTCTCGGCGCTCACGGAGATCGAGCGCGTGGTGCGCTGCATCGAGCTGGGCGCGGAGGATTTCCTCTCGAAACCGATCAACTCCGTGCTGTTGCGCGCGCGACTCGGCGCATGCCTCGAGAAAAAGCGGCTGCGCGACCTGGAGCAGGCGCATTTCGAGGCGCTCCATGCGGAAAAGGAGCGGCTCAGCGTCACCCTGCGCTCGCTGGCGGATGCCGTGGTCACGACCGACGCGGAAGGGCGGATCGTGCTGTTAAACGACGTTGTCACCTCGTTCACAGGGTTCACCCGCGAGGAGGCGACCGGCATGGCTTTCGGCGAGGTGTTCCGGATTTTCAACCGCTCCAACAACGAGCCCGCGGCAGACGTCGTGATCGAGGCGCTCAAGCGCAATACCGTGGTCGAGCTGGCGACCGGCATCGCGATCATGCCGCCCGAGGGCATCGAGAAGCTGCTCTCCGCGCGCGCCGCGCCGATTCTTGACCACGAAGGAAAGATCAATGGCACGGTGGTGGTCCTCAGGGACATCACGGAAAAGGAAAAGATGGCGGAGGAATTGCTGCGCTCGAGCAAGCTGCAATCCATCGGCGTGCTCGCCGGCGGCCTTGCGCACGATTTCAACAACATGCTCACGGCGGTAATGGGCAACCTCTCGCTCGTGCGCCAGTTGGACGACCTGCCGCCCGAAGTCTACTGCTCGTTAAACGAGGCGGAGCAGGGTGCGAAGCGGGCGCAGGAACTGACGCAATACCTGCTCACTTTCGCGGAGGGCGGCGCGCCCATCAAGCAGTTGATCCAGGTGCGGGCGCTCATCCAGCAGACCAGCGCCTTCGTGGTGCGCGGCTCGAATGTGCATTGCGATTTCGACCTGCTTTCGAACCTCTGGAAAACCGAGGCGGACCCGAACCAGATCGCGCAGGTCATCAGCAACATCGTTTTGAATGCCGTGGAGGCGACGCCTAACGGCGGAAAAATCCAGGTAAAGGCGGAAAACATCGCCGCCCCTATCGCCACTGCCCCGCACCTTCCGGCAGGTGATTATCTTTGCATTTCGGTGCGCGACCGCGGGATTGGCATCGCGCCGGAGTATCTTTCGCGCATTTACGATCCGTTTTTCACGACCAAGAAACAGGCCCGCGGCCTCGGGCTCGCCGCCGCTTACTCGATCGTCCAGCGGCACGGCGGGCACATCGCGGTGGAATCCGCGCCTGGCGAGGGAACCGTCGTCACGATCCACCTCAAGGCACTGCGCCCGGCCACGATGGCGATCCCGGTCGACAAGCCGCTCCCGGCCAGGGCGCCGGTTGCCGATGCGCCCGCCGAGACCAGGGCAAATGGCCGCAAACCGCTGGTGCTTATCATGGATGACGACGATTCGATCCGGATGCTGGCGAAACTGATGTTTAAACGACTTGATTACGAGGTGGTAACAACAGCGGACGGCGACGCCGCGCTCAAGGCACATGCCAGCGCGGCCGCGGAAGGGCACCCGTTCGACCTCGTCGTCATGGACCTCACGATTCCCGGCGGCATGGGCGGCAAGGAGACCATCAAAAAGCTGCGCGAGAAGGACACCGGGGTGGCGGCCATTGTGTCGAGCGGCTACTCCAACGACCCGGTGATGGCGAATTATGAGGAGCACGGGTTCAACGGCGTGCTGCCCAAGCCTTACACGATGGAAAACATGGTGCGGGTGCTCAAGCAGTTGAACGCGCCGGCGAAAGTCTGATTTGTGGTGTCTTTTCCCGTGCTTTGATGGAAAATGCGGGGAACGAAAATCCCCCATGCGATTTCCATTTTTCCGCATCTCTCCCCTCCTCTTCCTTTTGTGTGCGAGCTTCATTGCCGGCGGGCGCGCCCACGCCGCCGATGCGCCCGCGGACACATCCGTCATCTGGGTCGAGGGGGAAAATCCCACCGTCAACAAAATGAACCGTCACCCGTGGTGGTACGACCAAGTGAAGCGCGACCAACTCTCCGGCGGCGATTTCATTTCCAATTGGAGCAAGGACAAACCGGGCGAGGCGGAATATCAATTCACCGCGGCAAAGGCGGGCGAATATGAATTCTGGGTGCGCGCGAACCCGGTGCAATCAAAGCTTTCCTACATCCTCAACGGCGGCGCCGAAACGCCCATCGACTTGAACCGCGAAAAGCGCGACGAGATCAATATCGCCGCTGACGGAAAAATAGACGTGCGATTCATCGCTTGGAGCCGGGTCGGGAAGGTGACGCTGCGCGCCGGGCAGAACACGATCCTCTTCCGCTTGACGAGCGAAAATAACAACCACGGCTATCTCGATTGCTTTGTGTTCAGCATGCAGCCGTTCCAGCCGCGCGGGATTCTCAAGCCCGACCAGATCGCGGCGGCCCAAGCGCGCGAGATCGGGGACAACCAGGGGTGGTTCAGCTTCGACCCGAAGGCGGATGATTTTGCGCAGAGCGCGATCGACCTGCGCTTCCTCAACGAAAAGTTCGCGGGCGAAAACGGATTCATCGCGGTGAAAAACGGGGAGTTTGTCCATGCCGCAACGGGCGAGCCGGTGCGGGTCTGGGCGGTGAACGGGCCTCCACAGGATTTGAAGGGCGATGACTTGAAGAAATGCGCGCGGATGCTTGCGAAGCACGGCGTGAACATGGTGCGCGTGCATGGCGGCTATTTCGACGCGGATGGCAACGTGGACATGGCGCGCGTGAAACACGCCATCGAGATCGTGGAGGCGATGAAGGCGGAGGGCATTTACACGCATTTCTCGATTTATTTCCCGGTCTGGCTCTCGCCGAAACCGGGAACGTCATGGCTGCCGGGTTACGACGGTGAGAAAAAGCCGTTCGCCGCGCTGATGTTCAACCCGCAGTTCCAGGAGAAATACCGCTCGTGGTGGAAGGCGCTGCTCACCACGCCAAGTCCAACGACGGGCAAGCCGCTCGTTGATGAGCCCGCGGTATCGAGTTTGGAGATGCAGAATGAGGACTCGTTCTTTTTCTGGACGTTCAACAGCGACGCGATTCCCGACGCGGAATTGCGAATCATCGAGAAGCAATTCGGCGACTGGCTGGTAAAATAATACGGCTCGCTGGAGGCGGCGTTTGCGAAATGGAACGGCCTGAAATTCAAACGCGACGACCTGGCGGAGGGCCGCGTCGGGTTCCGTCTGCCTTGGAACATGTTCACCGACAAAACGCCGCGCGACCAGGATGCCGCGCAGTTTCTCCTCGAAACGCAAACGCGGTTTTATACGGACACTTACGCGTACCTGCGCGGGCTGGGGTTCAAGGGTTGTATCACAGCGTCAAACTGGATCACGGCAAGCCCCGGGGTGCTCGGGCCTCTGGAGAAGATGAGTTATCTCCCGGGGGATTTCATCGACCGGCACGGGTATTTTGATTGCGACGACAAGGGCGAGGCGTCGGAATGGTCGGTCCGCGACGGGCATACTTATTCCGACCGGAGCGCGCTGCGGTTCGACCCCGAGGAACCGGGAAAGCCAAAGGACTTCTCGCATCCGGCAATGGACCCGCATTACCAGGGCAAGCCCTCGATGATTTCCGAAACCACTTGGTGCCGTCCAAACCGATTCCGCTCCGAGGCGCCGCTTTATTACGCGACCTATGGGGCCTTGCAGCACAGCGATGCGATCATCCATTTCGCGCTGGATGGAAGCCAATGGTCGGTGAAGCCGGGCTTTTTCATGCAGCCGTGGACGCTCATGTCCCCGGCAATGGTGGGGCAGTTTCCGGCCGCGGCGCTCATTTTCCGACGCGGTCTGGTGACGCCGGGAGCGGAGCTTGCCCAAGTGGATTTGAACATCAAGGACCTGGAGCAACTCAAGGGCACGCCCCTGCCCCAGGATGCCGCACTGGATGAATTGCGATTAAAAGACATACCGGACGGCGCACAGGTGAAACCGGGGCAGCGCATCGATCCGCTGGTGCACTACGCGGGGAGAACCGATGTGCGTTTCACGGAGACACCGGGGTCGGTCCGCGTGGCGGACTTGAGCGCGTTGATCAATCACACAGCACAGACGGTCACGAGTTCCACGGGCGAGCTGAAGCTCGATTACGGCAAGGGCGTGCTGACGATCAACGCGGACCGCGCCCAAGGCGTAAGCGGGATGCTGGGCCTCGCCGGGAACGTGCAAACCAAAGACCTCTCGATTGCATCGGACATGGAGCTTGGGCACATCATCGCGGTTTCGCTCGACGGTCTTCCCCTCGCCTCTTCGCGCCGCATGCTGCTGCAAGTGATGTCCGAGGAAAAACCGACCGGGTTCGAGACGCAGGATGTTTCGTCCGGTATAAAACGGATTATCAACATCGGGCGCGATCCGTGGCTCGTGAAGGAGTTGAAAGGCGCCGTCGCATTCAAGCGCGCGGATGCCGCCTCACTCAAGGTGACGGCGCTCGATTTCAATGGCTATCCGGAAGGCGACGCCAGCACTGCGGAGAAGATCGTGCTGATGCCGAAAACGATGTATTACCTCATCAGCCGCTAGCACGGCTTACATCCCGGGCGGCCTCGGCTGCGTCCATACCGGCAGTGTGGGATCGTCGTTCGGCAGCATCGGCGTGGGGCTCGGGTTCAATATGACACACGCGAGGTCGCCCTTTTCGCTCAGGATGATTTTGTTGTACCCAAGGGATTTCAACTGCTCGAAAAACTGCTCGCCTCCCCTGTCCAAAACGACACGGTTCACATACAAAGCACCGAAGCCGTACTTTTCGAGGCGATCGATGAATTCCTTCAGCGAGATTCGCGAAAATTGGGAGATGCGATATTGCCAGATTTCCGTGCCGCGCCCTTTATCAGTGCCGAAGGAGTAGCGCAGATTGTGCGTGTAAAGATACGGGCGCAGGTTGTCGTAGGAACTGATCGGGTTCGGATTTTCCGGGAACATCATCACCGGCAATTGGAAGACCATCGCCTTCGGGGGAAGACTCCGTTCCATGGAGAGCGCGAAATTCCGGTCGGACGCGACCCAGCTCGCGAGCTTGTCCAGTTCCTCGGAAGTCGGGATCGGCGGCACCTGGTCGAACAACGCGATGCCCACGAGGCAAATCGCAATACCATGGGGAAGCCACGTGGCCCATGGGGATGCGCCGAATTTTTCCTCATACCACACCTTGAGATCGATCGAGGACAAACGCCGGACTCCGTACATGAGCGCGATGCAAAGGATCCACAGGCTGTAGCGCGTGGTCGCTCGGAACAATTGGAAACCGAGCGTGCCTATCACGCCATTCACGCCGCCGACTTCCGCATAAATGTAAATCCAGAGCACCAGCCATGCTTCGAGGGGTACGCGTTCCCGATGGATCGCCCGCCGGATCGAACCCGCCACGAGCCACGATAAAGCAGCAAGCGCCACCACGCCGAGGTATGCAGTCGTCGGCTTTTCGCCGGGTTGCAACGCCATGGGTGGGGTGACTGGATCGGCGGAGGAATAAAGGTGCGACTCACCCCAATCCGCAAAAGGCGGGAAGCGGTGATCGGGCGGCGGCATGACCATGTCGACCAATTTCAGCCCGTAAAGTTCCATCCAGAAATAGCTGCGCGCCACGGCGCCGCGATTTCCGCCGTTCCGCGCGTGATACAGGAACGTGTTGGAATTCACGAAAATGAAAAACGCCGCCGCCGTCGCGACGAGCGAAACCGCGGGAAGGCAGGCGCGCCATTGGTTCCAGTCGCGCGTGCGCCACCAGACGATGGCCCCGCCGATCAACACGAGCTGGGCGAACATATTCGTGTTGTAAGGATTCTGGATGCCCGTGAACGCCGCGACCACCACGGCAAAAATGAAACGCTTCGTGCCAAACCGAATCCCCTCTTCGCCGATGATCCAGCGGAAGATAAGCAGGCAAAGCGGCACATGCCAGACGTAGGCGGTGGGAATATGATGGATCATATGCCCGAATCCGAACCGCGCGAACGCAAAAACGATGCCTCCCGCGAACGCCCAGACGCGGGATCCGTTTAACAACCGGCATGCCGCGTAAAACGACAGCGCCGCGAGGACATCCTCCAGCAGGCACGCAAAATTTGCCGCGGCAAAAACGCCGATGAACCTCGCCACAATGCCCAGCCCCCAATAGATGGCCTTTTCCGTGAAGGGATAGTCGTCCCAATTCGCCACGTAGGGAGCGCCGAGCTCGGGGATGTTGGTGGGCGCCACGGGAAGGATGTGGCCTTCGCTGGCGGCCTTGATGATGGCGAATTGCTGCATCACGTCGCCGCGCGCGAGGTTCAAATCAACGTCCATCTTCGAATCCGTGGCGGAGGGAAGGTGCGGATAGAAAATCGGGATCTGCCAGCTATCCGCGCTCCAGCGGTTGTAAACGGCGCACCAGATCAGGAATGTCACCAACGCCAGCGCCAGCGCGCAGAGGATGTCGGTGCGAAACGGCGCAAGCTGCCCCACAAAACCTTCGGGAGTACTTGCGGATTTGCGCTGTTTCGACTTGGTGCCGGTGCTCATCGGGGAACGGGAAGCACGAACCTGCCCACATGATGTCCCGCGGGCAAGGAAAAACATCGCATCGCCACGTATGTCATGCGCCA
>DASZPK010000560.1:0-3538 GCA_035550335.1 Chthoniobacteraceae bacterium
AATCGGCAAACCACTGCGGCGCCTGGCGCCCGAAATATTCCGGCGATTTTTTCCCGGCGACTGCGGTGTCGATTTGCAGGAGCAACTGGGCCCGCTCGCTGATGAGGTCGCCCGGTTGTTCCGCCATGTTCCCCGGGGGGAACCGCTTCAGCACGATCTCGTGGAATTGCGGCCACGTCTGCAGCATGTCCGCCTCGAGCAATTCCATCGCGTGGCGGATCTGGCCGGTCATCGATTCCTCCATTTTTTCGTCGATGCCTCCCTTGGCCGCCGTTTTCGCCTTTTGCTGAAGAATTTCCTCGCCCAGTTTTTGCACCCGGTCGTACGATTGCGCCACCGCCCATTGCACCCCGCCCGCGAGGCGCACGGCTTGCGCGCGGCGTTCCTCGAGCTCGGCGTTCAATTCCGTCAAAATCCCAATGTCACGCCGGATCGCGGCGTGGGCGTTGCGCGTTTTCTCCGCGAGCATCCCGAGGATGATCTGCGCCGACTGGCACCCCGTGCGCAGCGTGTCCGCGCGGGGGCCGCTGTTGAAAGCCGTGTCGTCGATGTACGATTCGAGCGGGCCGAAATAGCTCTGCTGGAAAAGCCCCTCCTTGTCCGCGGCGTCGGTCTTTGCGAGGAACGCCTTTTTTGCCGAGACCGGGAACACGCGGTTTCCATCCGGGAACCGTTCGCCGATGATCTGCTGCAAATGGGCGACGACGGCCTCCACCTCCAGCGCGTCGCGCAAATCGCATTGCTGGAGCACGAACATCGCGTTGCGGGGCTGGTGGGCGCTGATGTGCGAGAGAAATTCGCGCGAGGAGGCGGACCATGGGTTGGTGATCGAATAGACGAAGAGCACCAGGTCGGCCTCCGGCAGGAGCTGGTCCACCACGGCAAGCTGCTGGTGGGTGATCGTGCTGCTCGCCGGTGTATCGACAATATTAAAATCGCGCAGCAGCGTATCCGGCAGGAAATGCTCGATGAACTGGTCGTAGGCTGGCACCTCCTGCGCTTCCACGCCGTATTTGTAGACGTGGATTTTGTCCCGCGCCGGGGGCTCGGCAATGGGAACGATCTCCCGGCCGAAAAGCGCGTTGATCAGCGACGACTTCCCCGATTTCTCCTCGCCCGCGACCATGATGAGGAACGGCTCGCGAAGGTCGCTGCGCAAATCCTGCAGGGTCTGCAGCATGTCGCGCCCCGCGTGCAGCCCATGCGCGAGCGTGGACAGCGAAAAGAGCGCTGTCCCAAGCTGGGCCCGGGTCTGCAGGTATTGGTCGCCGATCATGCGTGGCACAATCGAGCACAATACTCCCGATAAAAAAAGTTTTTCCTGCTACTGGACGGCAGGGGAACTTTTGACCGCCGGTTCCTTCTTTGCAGGGCTGGCGGAGGGTTTGGGAGGAAGCGGCTTCTCCATCGCGATCAATTGCGAGACGGTGACGAACTTGAATCCCTTCGCCAGCAGCTTGTCGAACGTGTCGGGCATGGCGTCGATGGTGGTCGCGTGGATGTCGTGCGAGAGGATGATCGAGCCGGGCGTGGCGCCGGGGCCGTCCTTGTCGCCGTTGAGGATCACGTTTTCCACGCGCGCCGTGCGTTCCGCGGTCGTTTCCCCCTTGATGATTTTCCAGTCGTTGGGGTCCACGTCCCAAAGGATGATCTCGTAGCCAAACTCCTTGTGGATCCAATCCTTTTGCTCCTTGGTGATCGCGCCGTAAGGCGGGCGCATCAGCGTCGGCTTTTTGCCGATGGCCGCCACGATCGCGTCCTGCGTTTTTTGCAATTCCTGGCGCACGGCATCGTCGGACAACTTGGAAAGGACCGGGTGCGTCCACGTGTGGTTGCCGATTTCATGCCCCTCGGCGATCGCGCGTTTGAGGATTTCGGGATGCGCCTCGGCGTTCTGGCCTATCACGAAGAACGTGGCCTTGATCCCCTTCGCCTTGAGCAAATCCAGGAGCTTCGGCGTGAGTGTCGCGCTCGGGCCGTCGTCGAAAGTCATCGCAATGTACGGGCCGTCCACGTGCACCGAGCTGTAGCCGATTTTCGCTTTCACCGGCAGATCGAGATAACCGGCAGGGGCAGACGCGAGGGTTTCCTTCGAGGGAGTGGGCGCGTTTTTCAATTCGGCCTGCGGTGAATCGGTTGCCGCAGTTGCAGGCGATGGGGTGGGCGTGGGGTTTGCGCCCTTGATGGCGAAACAAATGCAGGCGCAGGCGCAGAGCAGGAAAGGAAGTATCAGTCGCGGCATGGTTTTGCGTGGGTATAATTATCGCATGAATTTCCGAAATCAAATAATTAAGAGGGGAGTACCGCGGAAACTCCATTGCGGCGTAATGCGAAATCGGATATGCTCGGTTTGAGATGAGCGAACTCGAATTAATCGTGGAGGAGTTGAAAGCGTTGCCGCCGGAAAAGCTGCACGATGCTGCGGGCTACATTCATCGTCTTTCCGAAAACGGCCTTGCCGAGCGGCACGCAGCGCTGGAGCGCGCCTATGGAAGCCTGAGTGTCGAGGAAGCAAGCGAGTTGGAAAAAGCTATAGAAGCCAATTGCGAACGCATCGATGCCGCAGATTGGTAAAGCCTTGCTCGATACATCAGTGGTCATCCCTTACATGAAAGGGGATGCCGCCATCCGGGCGCAAATCCAGCAAGTGACGACTCTTTGTTTGCCCATCACCGCGGCGGGAGAGCTTTATTGTGGCGCTTATACCTCGCAGTTTCGCGCGCGGCTGCTGGTCGAAATCAAAAATTTTCTGAAGGGTGTTGTGCTATTGACGCATCGCGAGTCCACTGCCGAGATATACGGTGAAATCAGGGCCGAACTGGCAAAGGCTGGCACTCCCATCCCGGAAAATGACATTTGGATTGCGGCTCTTGCCAAGGAGGAGGGAATACCACTAGCCACGCGCGACGCCCATTTCCAGCGGGTAAAGGGAATCAATATCCTCGCTTGGTGAGCGCTATTTCCGCTTCCGCTTTTTTTTCACCGCAGCCGCAGTTGTATTTTTCACCGGCTTGAACCGCTTCAAAATCGCCTCCAGCTTTTTGCGGGTTTTTGCCGGCCATAAATGGGGCGCGGTGATGAGCGCGTGATCAAGCGCGCGATGCTCCGGCCAGTCGGGAACCAGCGGGATATTGGGGATCGCGGACGCGATGATTGCTTTCGCCGCGGCGGCGTTGGCGTGGAGGTGCTCCACCACGGCGTGCGCGGTCACGGCCTCCTCCTCGACTTTCCAGCAATCGTAATCCGTGATCATCGCCAGCGTGGCAAGCGCGATTTCGGCTTCACGCGCGAGCTTGGCTTCGCCGAGGTTCGTCATGCCGATCACGTCAAACCCCAGCTTGCGGTGCGTCTCCGACTCAGCGCGTGTGGAGAAGGCGGGACCGTCCATGTTCACATAGGTGCCGCCATTGTGGATGCGGTAGTTGAGCTTTTCGCCGGTCGCCGCGAGAAGCTGGCGCAAGCCAGTGGAGATCGGGTCCGCAAACCCCACATGCGCCGCGATTCCTTCGCCGAAAAACGTATGTTCCGCGCGCCGGCT
>DASZPK010000561.1:0-2396 GCA_035550335.1 Chthoniobacteraceae bacterium
ATGGTGCTACAATTCGTCGGCTTCCTCGGCGGCTGGAACCACCCCGGCGCGCTGCCGCCGCTCGTGGCAGGCACGCTCGGCGCGGCGATCACGACATGGTGCACATTCGCCCCGTGCTTCCTCTGGATTTTTCTCGGCGCACCACACATCGAGCGGATGCGCGGCAACGAAAAGCTCTCCGCGGCGCTTTCCGCGATCACCGCCGCCGTGGTGGGCGTGATCCTCAACCTCGCCGTCTGGTTCGGGCTTGGCGCGTGGTTCCCGGGGCAGGGGAAGGGAGACTGGTTCGCCATCGCCGTGAGCGCGCTCGCGTTCGCGCTCCTCGTGAAATGGAAGTGGGGTGTCGTTCCCGTGATCGCCACCGCCGCCGCGCTGGGCCTGTTTTACCGGATGCTGTTTTGAAAAGGCGCGCGGGTCACTTCCTGCGTCGTTTAAACAAATACTGCACAAACGACCAGAGCCCCGCGAATTTGTAACCGGGATCGACATAGTGCTCGATCACGTAAAACGCAAAGTAATAAAACCGGCAAAATCCCCAGATCGCGATGCCGAGCAGCAGCGCATTCCTCCACGACGGCGCATCGTAAATCAGCAGCGCCGACGCCAGGATCCCGAGCACGAGGAACAAAATCCCCTTGAATTTGATCACGCGTGGATTGCGGAGATCGCCCATTTCACTTCGCCATCTGCTCCGGGATCACCGTCGTTTCCAGCCACGACCTCACCCGCTGTTGCTCCGAATCGGGAAAATCGTGCCCCACGCCTTCCATCACGTGCGACTCGACTTTCATTCCCGCTTTGCGCGCGTAGTCCGCCAGCTTGAGGTTGAAATCCCGTCCGCTGCCGTTCCCGGAAGCGCCGGTCGCGATGTAAAACCAGCGCCCCGGCAGTTGCGGATAATTGAATGTGTCCGAGTTTCCACCTTCGATGAGGATGAACACGTTGAAATAATGGCTCAATCCGTCGGTCTGGTGCGCGAGGCATCCGCCGATGATATGCGCGCCATTGGAAAAACCGGCGATCACCCGCAGCCGCGGATCGATGTTCGGGATCATATCCTGCAGTTTCACGAGCATTTTTTCCTGGAGCGCCCAGATCTGGTCGATCTGCCCCTGCACCGTCGCGTATTGCGGCTCAGGCAGCGCCGCGGGATAATTCATCGCGACGAGCACGAATTGCTCCTCATCCACGAGCTTCTCCGCGGCATTGAACCGGCTCGTGCCATCGCCCCCCGCAAGCCACACAAACAGCGGCACCGGCCGGTCCGGACTGTAATCGGCGGGAATCCGGATGCGCATCCCCATCGGCTCGTCCGTGCGCGATTTTCCAAGTTCGGGAAAGGGCACGTAAATCTCCGCCTTCGGCTGCACCTGCGGGTCGGGCGCGTGGATGAGCTGCGGCCGCAGCAGCAGCGATTGCTGGCGCGCCGGTGTAGGTCGCGATTGCGCGCCCGGAACCGGTGTCGCGCTTGACGACGGTGAAATCTCCCCGGGCGCCGGCGTGGCCGCCGCTTCAAGCGCGCTCGATTGCAGCCGCTGCACGTACGCCTGGTCATCCGTGGAAAGTTT
This sequence comes from Chthoniobacteraceae bacterium, assembly GCA_035550335.1. GTDB lineage: Bacteria > Verrucomicrobiota > Verrucomicrobiia > Chthoniobacterales > Chthoniobacteraceae > DASZPK01. The sequence goes on from DASZPK010000561.1 coordinate 1,569, forward strand.
GGAAAGCGGCATCGTCACCATGTGGCCGCCCTTCAAAAGCAGCGTCACATCCGTGCCATCGCTCCGGAGAAAAGTCCCCTCGATCTTCACCCCGAGGCTGTTGGTCCATATGCGCGGCAGCGCATCCTCCGCGCGGCCCCGCGCCGCGGCAAACAGCAGGCACAAAAATAGGAACGAACCAAGACACTTTACGCGCATGGCTTTCAGCCTACCATGAACGCGATGGAACGACAACGCGCTGCTTGCGTGGTAATGCTCTAATTTGAAATTTGCGGCAAGCGCCGGTTTTACTTCGTCATCGCGATCCCCGGCTTCACCGAGAAATCGATGGAATGCAGCGACTGCCCGCCGCTGAACCGCACGCGAATCGTCTGCGCCCCCGCCGCGAGCGGCACCGCCGTCTCCTCGGTGTGCCACGCTTTTTCGATCGTATCGACCGAGCCCAGCACCACGCCATCCTGCAACACCTCGACCCTGCCCGGCGCGCCCGAAACGCGCATGCGCAGCAGGTAAGTCCCCGGCACATCCACCTGGATATTGTAATCCACCCACGCCGCCGAGTGCGACACCATGTCAAAATCCCCGCCCGCGTCCGTCGTGTCCTCAAGCGTCATCTTGTCGTTCGCGACATATTTCCCCGAATCGAGCAACCCCGGGATGCGGTAAAACACATGCATGCTGTGGCTCGGCACCTTCACATACTCCGCGCCCACGGCCGTGAGCTTGCCCGGCTCTTTGTCGAGCAGGCTGATCTTCGGGTTCTTCTCCACGCGCTCCTTGAACCACGCGTACCCCGCCACCTGCGGCGAGCTTTCCAAAAACTCCACC
>DASZPK010000562.1:0-3089 GCA_035550335.1 Chthoniobacteraceae bacterium
CGCTTGCTGCCGCGGTGATGATGCTGATGTCCTCCCCGAAAACGCCGTCCGCGCCGCCCGCCACGCCGCCGGTGAGCGTGCGGCAACCTGCTCCAGCCGCCGCCGAATCGGACAAAAACATCATCGATTCGGACCGTGATGCGCTGGCGCGCTCGTCCCACGGGCAGTGATGCCGCGGCGTTATTCCGGCTGCCGTTCCTGTTCCCCGTTGCCTTCGTCGAGATAAACGCTTTCCTTGAAATGCGTAAACTTGAGGTACTGGCGCCAGTGGATATTTTTTTCGTTCCGTGCCGATTCAACCATGTTTGAGGTCACAGCGCCGTTGTCGTAGGGAAACCCGGCCAGCGCTTCGAAAAGCACACGTCCATCGGGTTTCGCGGGAGGTGTGACACCGAGCAGCCACAGGATTGTGGGAGCGACGTCCACGTTGCCCGTGGGGTATCCGTCCACGGCATTGTGTTTGAAGTCCGGCCCCTCCGCGATGAGCGTATTGTGCATGTCGAATTTGCTGAGCGTCGCGTGCATCCCCTGGCCGACTTTGCGCGCGGGTTCCGCGTGGATGCTGCCGGGCACCCCGTATTTGTTTGCGTTATCGTCCCAGCGCAGCGAGACCATCACGTCCGGCGCCTCGGGGCTGTCCACATGCGCCTGCTCCAGCGTGAACGTCCCTGTCATTTTTTGCTTGGTCAAAATTACGCCGGTATCGCCCCAGCCTTGGAAAAAATCCACGAGCTTTTGCACCACCGCCGCATCGTGCCCGCTGACATAAAGCAGCAGGCTGCCGCTTACGCTCACCACCATGAGGTCGCCCGGCTTCGGCGCTTCCTTGAATTTGTCGGTAGCCGAAAATCCCGCTTGCGTGAGATCCATGATCGCGTGCGAGTTTTTTTCCACGGTTGAGAAGCCATGGTCGGAAACCACGATCACATCCGTCGTGTCCCGCACTCCCTTCGCATCGAGCGCGGCGAGGACCCGGGCCAGGTTGTCATCGACGCTCTTGATCGCCCCGAGGGCAATCGGCGCGCCCGGCGCGGAATTATGCTGCGAGAAATCGGGGTCGCTCATCCAGAGCAGCGAGAATTTCGGCACGCCGTCCTTCCAGAGGAATTCCGTGAGGGCGCGCGTCGTCCATGCATCCTCGTCGACGTTCGGGAAATTCACCTCGGGCGGGAACGCCCCTCCCAGTGCCCTCGTGGCATCGTCAATCGCAGTGGGCGGAATCGATTTGCCGTTGTAAATCACCACCGAGCTTTTTGCCGCGTCGCTCACCCGCTTTTCCGAGCGGTCGGGCAGAAGTGCGACGGCCTTCGTCCCGGCTACGACGGTGCGGAAACCGTGCGCCTGCAAAATCTCCTCCACGGTCGGCACGGCGATGTATTTCCCGTCGGCATCTCCTTTGCGGATCGCCTCCGACATCTCCGTGCCGAACGGACTGAGCGGATCGATGGAAGGGCGGTATTCGATGTTCGCGATCAAGTGGCTGCGGTCGGGATAGACCCCGGTCGAGAGCACCGTCCCGTTTACCTCAGTCGAGGTCACATAGGCGGCGTGGTTGTTTTGAAAGACCACGCCATCGTGCGAGAGCTTGAATAGCGTCGGCGCGTATTTTTCGGTCACAAAGTCGGGCCGCATTCCGTCCCACACAACGAGCACCACGTGCTCGGCCTTGCCGTGCGCGGGCATTTCCAGGGCGTCATCGCCCTGGCTGTTCAGAACGGGGAGCAGGAGCGCGGCAACGGTTGCGATCACGACTTTCATGCTGGTATGCTCGCTTCGGGAAGGATGGTGCCGCAAGCAGGATAATGTTACAATTCTGCAAATACCGGCGCATCGAAAAAGCGCTTGATTCCGCCCCTGCGACCGCGCACAACCAATTTTATACATTCATGGCAAAATACATCCCCACCATCGGGCTCGAGGTCCACGTGCAGTTGGATACGAAAAGCAAAATGTTTTGCACCTGCCCCGTGGAGTTCGGCGCGGGGCCGAACACGCACACCTGCCCGGTCTGCCTCGGCATGCCCGGCGCGCTGCCAGTGATGAACGGGGAGGCGCTGAAAATGAGCGCGCTCGCCGGCCTCATGCTCGGCTGCGAGGTTCCTGCGATCTGCAAATTCGACCGCAAAAATTATTTCTACCCCGACATGCCGAAGAACTACCAGATCACGCAATTCGACCAGCCGATCTGCAAAGGGGGCGAGGTGCCGCTTCACGAATTCGCGTATCCGAAGGACGTGCAGAAGAGCATTGCCGGCACGCAAAAATCGGTGCGCCTCACCCGCATCCATCTCGAGGAGGACGTCGCAAAAAGCACGCATTTCGAAACGAGCAGCGGCATCGATTTCAACCGCGCCGGCACGCCGCTCATGGAAATTGTGAGCGAGCCCGACATCGATACGCCCGAGGAGGCCTTCGCCTATCTCACCAGCCTCCAGCAAATTCTCGTCTACGGCGGCGTGAGCGATGCCGACATGGAGAAGGGCCAGCTCCGCTGCGATTGCAACGTCTCCGTGCGCCCGGAGGGCCAGGCGGAACTCGGCACCAAAATCGAGATCAAGAACATGAACTCCATCAGCGCCGTGCGCCGCGCGCTCGCCTACGAGATCGACCGGCAGTCCGCCGCCCTCGACCGCGGCGAGAAGCTTGTGCAATCCACCCGCGGCTGGAACGACGCCACAGGCCAGACCTTCCACATGCGCAACAAGGAGAGCTCGCACGATTACCGCTATTTTCCCGACCCCGACCTGCTCCCGGTGGACACCACGGTTTTCATGGACCAGGTCCGCGCGCGCCGGCCCGAGTTGCCCGGCGAAAAGCGCGAACGTTTCGTCGCGCAATTCGGCGTGACCAGCTACGACGCCAGCGTGCTCGCGAGCGAGAAGGCGCTCGCAGAATATTTCGAGACCGCCGCGAAAAATGCGCGCAAGCCGAAGAGTGTCGCCAATTGGATCATCAACGATCTCCTCAGCGCGCTCGCCGCCGCCGGAAAAACCATCGCTGAATGCCCGGTTTCCCCCGGCGCGCTCGACGAATTGATCAACCTCATCGACGACGGAAAAATCAGCACCACGCAGGGCAGGGAAGTCTTC
>DASZPK010000563.1:0-2663 GCA_035550335.1 Chthoniobacteraceae bacterium
ACAAACAGGTCGCCGTCACCAGCCCGGAATTCGGGAAGGCGGTTTTCTTTCCCGCGGCTTTCAGCGAATTGGAATTCGCCGCGCCAAAAGAGCCGCCTTCGCCCGTGAATGCGCCGATGAGTCTGCCATGAGGACGCGTCCCACCGTTTTGCCTGCCTGCCTGCTTGCCGCAGCCCTCGCCTGCCCCGGCGTCGCTCGCGCGGAAGACGATGCCGCGGCGAACGATAACGCACCGCGCACGGACGACCTCCTGGTTTTTGCCAATGGCGATTCGCTGCACGGCACGCTCGTGGGGGCGGACCTGTCGGGGCTGCGGATGCAAAGCGCTTATTCCACCTCGGCGTCTGTTTTTCGCACGGGCAATCTCGTGAAGGCCCTATTCCGGACCCGCGCGCCCCGGGCTGATGCGGCGGCGGATGCGCGCCAAGTGCTCTTTCGCAACGGTGACGTGCTCCCGGGAGCGATCGTTTCGCTCGATGAAAAAACGCTTGTGCTCGATACGTGGTATGCGGGCCGGCTCAACATCCCGCGCGGCGCAGTCGTGAGCATCGGCAATCCCGGCTTCCCCTACGACGGCCCCACCAGTCTTGCGGGGTGGGTGCTCACGCCGGCCAAGGACGGCTGGACTTATGCGGACGGCGCGTTCACCACGAACACCACCTCGGCCATCGGGCACCCGATGAATTTTCCCATGCAATCGCGGATCGAATTCGACGCGTTCCCCGGGGACAACCCGCAGCTTTGCATCTATCTCGGCCTCGACCGCACGGGCCGGATCGGGAAAAGCTATGTGATCCAGGTCAATTACAGTGTGGTGTTCGGCCACATCTCCTTCGCCGTGGAGCTTTCCCATTTCGAAAACGGCGTGACCGTGCAGGCCGCCGACCCGGTCAAGCTCGACCCGGAGATCCAAATCGCGGCGAGGACGCATTTTGACATCCGCATCGACAAGGCCGCGAAGACGATCTGGCTCTACCTGAACGGCAAGATTGTAAAACAATATATAAACCTTGATGACCTGCCCAGCCTCGGCGGAAGCCTCATTTTCACGCCGGGAATTTCGGGCGAGCTGCACCGGAACGGGCTGGGCCTGCAGCCGATCCGCATCACGAATATTCGTGCCGGGGTATGGGACGGCAACGCCGCCGCGGGAGCGCTCCAGGCCAAGGGCGGGAAGGATAGCGTCGTGCTGGCCAGTGGCGCCGAATTGCACGGCAGGCTCTCGGGCATCGCCGATGGAAAAGCCACGCTCGTTTCATCGGGCTCGAACACGGTGACACCACTGGCGCAGGTGGATGGCATTTCCTTTGCGAGCGTCGCGGCGGCGTCCGCAAATCCCGGAGCGAATGCGGTGCGCGCCTCGCTCGCGGGAGGCAACGGCATCGTGACATTCGAATTCGAGTCGTGGGAGGGAAACACGGCCGCGGTCACCAGCCCCGATTTTGGCAAAGCCGTTTTTCTGCCGGAGGCTTTTCAGCGGTTGGATTTCAATCTCGACAAGCTTGAACCCAAGGACCCGCAGCCCGCCGCCGCCGATCCCTCGCAATCGCCGGCTCCCTCGCCTGAGTCCGAACTCCCGCCGGTTTTCCGGCTCAATAATACCGGCCACTCCGGCATGAGCCTGTGAAACCGCATCTCGCGTTCCTGCTCGCCGCATACATTATTGCGGTTCCGCTCACCCGGGGCGCGGACGAGCCCGCGGGCGACGACGTGCTCCGCCTTGCCAATGGCGATTCGCTCCATGGCTCGGTCGCCGGCTGGGAAAAAGCCGGCCCGCTCTGGCGCAGCGCATTCTCTTCCCAGCCGGCCCCGTTCAAAATGCCGGGGCTGGACAGCATCCTTTTCGCCGAGCGTCCCATTCCGGAAAACGCCACCGCGTCAAAACACGAGGTGCTGCTTGCCAACGGCGACCTGCTCCCCGGCACCGTTGCTTCGCTCGATGCCAAAACGCTCGCGCTCGACACATGGTACGCGGGCCGGCTCGAAATCCCGCGCGCCATGGTCCGTTCCATCTCCGCGGCGGGCGTCATTTACAACGGGCCCGAGGGGCTCGACGGTTGGGTGAACGGGCGCTCGCCCGACGACAAGAGCTGGGTCTTCGACGACGGCGCGCTGAGCACGATGGACAATGCCACCCTTGGGCGCGACTTCAAATTGCCCGCGCGCTCGCGCATCGAGTTCGATCTCGCTGCCGGCGGCAACTTCATGGTCATGGTGCGCTTTTGCTTCGACCATATTGACAAGCCGGGGAGCGGTTACGATTTCCAGATCAGCGGGACCACCGTCGATCTCGTGCGGGAAACGCCCGATCGCCCGACCATCCGCGCCGGCCAACAGGCGATGCTGGAAAACCCATTGACCAAAACCCCAGCGGACGCGGTGATGTTTGCGGATACGCTGCCGATGTCCCCGCCCGTCGCACGCCGGCATTTCGATATTCGCATCGACAAGGATGTGCGCAAGGTATGGCTTTTCGTGGACAAAAAGCTCGTCCAGGAATTTTCTGGGCTCGAGGACCTGCCGAAATCCGGCGGCGCCCTGCTCTTTTCGGGAGGCCAGTTGCAGAACCAAGGCGCGCCCTTGCGTGTGAGCAAGATCAAGATCAGCCGATGGAGCGGCGGGCTCGACCCCGATGGCGGCGCGAGCGGCGACAAGCAACCCGC
>DASZPK010000564.1:0-1537 GCA_035550335.1 Chthoniobacteraceae bacterium
TGCGGCGCGGTCTCGGGTTTTCATTCGCTGATTTCGAGCGGGACAACACCGAAATTGATCACGCGGGAGAGCCATGCGCGGCAGGTCGGCTACGGCGCGATGTGCCTCGAGTCGCTCGTGGCGATCATGGCTATCATCGCGGCGTGCACGCTGAATCCCGGGGAATACATGAGCGTGAATTACAAGGCGGATGGCGCGACGCCCGCGCTCGTCGCTTCGAACACCGTGGCAAAGGTCAGCGCCCTCGGCCCGGAATACACGGTGACCACGGATGAAATGAACAGTCTCGCGCGGCAACTGGGCGAGAAGACGATGATCGGGCGAACCGGCGGGGCATCGACGCTGGCAGTGGGCATGGCGCATATTTTTTCCAAGGCGGTGAACGGCCATGGACTGGACCTCTGGTACCATTTCGCGATCATGTTCGAGGCGCTTTTCATCCTCACCACGCTCGACGCGGGGACGCGGGTGGGGCGTTATTTATTGCAGGATGCGCTGGGGGGCGTTTGGAAACCGTTCGCGGACACCAGGCATTCCTGGGCGGGTGCGCTGGCGAGCTTGCTCATGGTCGCGGGCTGGGGATTCTTTTTGATCCAGGGGGTCATCGAGCCGCAGGGAGGCGTGCGCGCGCTGTGGCCGCTCTTCGGCATCGCCAACCAAATGCTCGCGGCCATCGCCCTCTCGCTCGCCACGACGATCATCCTCAAGATGCAACTGGCGAAGGAGAAACCGCGGCTCGGTTATACACTTGTTACACTCGGGCCGCTGGCATGGCTGCTCATCGTGACCCTGCTGGCGGCGGTCAAGCAACGCGCCGGCTTCATCGCCGCGGCGGCAAAGGCGGCGCCGGGTTCGATCACGCGTTTCAACAACCAGGTGGACACGGTCGTCACGACGATCTTTATCGTGCTGCTCTCGGCGGTGGTGCTGCTGAGCCTGAGGGAATGGATCCTCCTGCTCGCCCGCAAGCGGCTCGCGAAACTGCGGGAGAGCGATCCCGTATGGCTCCCCTCGCCCGGGACTGCGGGCGGCAATCCCATGCAGGCCCTCGGCGTGTTCATGCTGCTCTTCCTGCTCGCGAAGGAACTCTCCGGTGAAACCGCTTTCGAGCGCGCACGGGCGCGCACGGGGGAAAATCGCGTCTGCCAGTGCGGCAACGCGGACGACCGCCAGCTTTATGTCGCCATGACCACGCGGAGATTCAAGGGCGTGAACCGCTGCTGCTAGGCTATGAAATTCCGCATACTCTGGCTATGCTGCATGCTGGCCTCCGGCCTGTTGCGGGCACAGACAGCGGAACTGCCCGCGGGCACGAAATACGTGATGTCGCATTTCAAGGCGAATGGCTCCGGCGGCGACCAGAGGCTTTACATCTCGATCTCGCAGGATGGCCTCACCTGGACGGCGCTCAATAATGGCAATCCCGTGTGGCAGCCGGCGGATTACAACCCGGCATCGAGCACGGTGCGCGATCCCGCGATTATTTATAACAACGGTTTCTGGTGGGTCGCCTATACCTCGGGCAACTACGGGCTTC
>DASZPK010000565.1:0-8747 GCA_035550335.1 Chthoniobacteraceae bacterium
CGATCACAGCCATGTATTTTTGGGGGGAGTATCGTGCCAACTCCCCGCGATATGTTTACGAGGAAACATTCCACGAAGAACTTCCGCCGGACGTAGTTCCGCTTTTTGGAAAGGACACCGGCAATTGGGCCTCGGACGGGATTGAACTCCGCGTCAAAGCCAGCCCGGCCACCTTTGATCGCCTGCTGCAGCGAATCCAAGCTGAATCCAAGCCGGAGTTAAGTCGTTTTACATTGGAGGAATTCAAGCAGTCGGGGGCAAGTATATATGCATCGCGACCGGCAGAGATGGAACTTCCGAAGGAAGACTCCGAGATTTATGTTTCGAATGAAAGATTTGGCGCCGAGTACGTTGAATTTACTTACAATCCCGATACCCAGATCATTCAATTCTACTGGTACGACGACTATTGATCCACGGTGTAAGCCCGTTCTAAAAGAGGATCATTCACGGACAATTGAATCACAAATCACTCTCGCGGCGTGCACTTTCTTCTCCTCTCCGCGTCTCCGCGCCTCTGCGGTAAAACATTGTATTCCACACCCAAACCCGCTTGAATCCCCCCATGGAATCCCCCGAAGTCCCGATGGAAAAAGTGCACGAGCACATCGAGGAGCACGCCCATGAGGCCAAGGAAAAATGGATCACCATGGTCGCCCTCTCTACCGCCGTGCTCGCCGTCCTCGCCGCCGTCACCTCCCTCCTCGCTGGTAATCATTCCGACGAAGCCATGTCCCGCCAGATCGAGTCCTCCGACCAATGGTCCTACTACCAGGCGAAGGGGATCAAGGCCGGCCTCGTAGAGACCCGCATCCAAATCCTCACCGCCATGGGACATCCCCCGGCCGACGCCGACACCCAGCAACTCCAAAAATACAAAAGCGAGCAGGAGGAAATCCAAAAGGAGGCCGAGACTTTGCAGCAGGAATCCAAAATGCATTCCGTCAAGCACGACACCCTCGCGCGCGGAGTCACCATGTTCCAAATCGCCATCGCCGTGGGCGCCATCTCGGTCATGACGCGGCGAAAGATGTTCTGGGGGGTGAGTTTGCTGTTTGGCGCGGCGGGGGTTTGGTTCCTGGCATGCGGATTTTAAAACCGCAGAGACGCTGAGACGCAGAGAAAACAGAATGGAGGAATTTCCCCCTCTGCGTCTCCGCGCCTCTGCGGTTAAATGAAACGTTAAGCTCCATCTAAAAATTGGATGTGCATCGATTTTATGAAATTCCTCCCGCGACCCGCGCGTTATACACTCCGGGTATGCGTGTATTAAAAATGTTTCTGGGCGTGGTGCTGCTTTTCATCGCCCTGCCGGTTGCTCTTCTCGAAATGTTGGTGGTCAATTCGTCGATGGGCCAAAGTATGTCGGACCCGTCGGAATCGTACACTCTCCTTGGTGTGCCTCTGGTCGGCGCAGCCGCTTCCATCGTCTTGCTGACCAATATCAGGGGCGTCTATTTTCTCGTGATGGGTCTCATATTGTCCCTGCTGCTGGTTCCCTGTGTCCCCTGGGTGATATCGCATCCGTGGAATTCTCCGGAGCCGGATGAGGCACTTTGGTGGTTTTACGCAATTCCGTGCGTTTATGCCATTGCGTGGCTGGGCATCGGTGCGTCTGAAATCGTCCTTGGGCGAAAAACGGCGCGTCGCTGATAGATTCCCAGTATGCGTGGAATAAAAACTCTGCTCGGCCTTCTCCTGCTCTTAGCTTGCCTGCCCTCCGTGCCATCCCTGTTTCTCGGCATCATAGCGCTTCCCTTTGCATGGACAGATCACGCTCCTGAGCCCTTGGTCACGTACGGCCTCGTTTGCATGCCCCTGATCGGCATTGCCGCCTCCATCGTCCTGATGACCAAAATCCGGGGCACGACCTTCCTCATATTGGGCTTGGTATTTTTCCTCCTGCTTCTTCCCGCGTTTGTGGGGATTTCATCGGAGGAGTACGAGCAAGTCTCCTGGTGGGAATACGCAATCCCCTCCGCCTATGCCGCCATCTGGTTTGCGCTCGGCCTGTACGACGTAATCCGATCCGAAAAAGCCGCCCACGCACCGAAATAGTAAACCGCAGAGGACAAGAAATTCTTCCCCTCTGCGTCTCGGCGTCTCTGCGGTTAAAAAAGCCTTACACCGCCGCGTCGAAGCGCTTGCCGACGATGGTCCAGTTCACCACATTCCACCAGGCCTTGAGGTAATCGGGGCGGCGGTTTTGGTAGAGGAGATAATACGCGTGCTCCCACACGTCGTTGCCGAGGATCGGCTTGATGCCGTCGGAGAGCGGGTTGTCCTGGTTCGGGGTGGAGGTGATGGCGAGCTTGCCATCCTTGCCGACGACGAGCCACGCCCAGCCGCTGCCGAAACGCTTTACGCCGGCGTCCTCGAATTTGGTTTTGAATTCGTCGAAGCTGCCGAACGCCGCGTTGATCGCGTCGCCAAGCTTCCCTTCGGGCGCTTTCGCGCCGCCGGGCGTCATCGATTCCCAGAACATCACATGGTTCACATCGCCGCCGGCGTTGTTACGCACGGGGCCGCGGATGGCTTCGGGCACGGAACCGATGTTTTTGACGAGTTCCTCGGAGCTTTTGCCCGCGAGATCGGCGTGGCCTTCGAGCGCCTTGTTGAGATTGTTCACGTAGGCCTGGTGATGCTTGCCGTGGTGGATCTCCATCGTCTTGGTGTCGACGTGGGGTTCCAGTGCGTTCGAGGGGTAGGGGAGCGGAGCGAGTGTGTGTGCCATGGTGTGATGTGAAGTTGAGATTTTCTATTACCTACTGCGTTTCATCGTAAATGACAAGGGGGGCGGATGGGAAGGATGAAGGCGGAAGTATAAAGGATGAAGAGAAAGCGGAGGCGCGTATTCGGCACTTCATCCTTCAGCCTTCCTACTTCATCCTTTTCTTCAGTCCGCCTCGTAATACGATTTCGCGTGGAATTTCCCGGCGCGATAATTCGCGTACGTGGCCAGCGCGAGCAGCGGCCAGTTGTTGCGATACATGTCGTATTTCAAATAAAAGACTTTCGGGAAACCGGTGCCGGTGATCTCGGTCTCGGTCCACGAGCCGTCGCGGTTCTGGGTGCGTAGTAAATAGGCGATGCCCCGTTGGATGCTCCGCCGGTCGAGGTCGCCGCATGCGCACAGGCCCATGATGGCCCACGCGGTCTGCGACGCGGTGCTCATCCCCTTGCCCTTGAGCGACGGGTCGTCGTAGGTGGCGCAGCTTTCGCCCCAGCCGCCGTCGTCGTTCTGGCAGCTCTCCATCCAGTCGCGCGCGCGGACGATCCAATCCTGCTTCATGTCCGCGCCGATGGCGCGCAAGCCGCGCAGCGCCTGCCAGACGCCGTAAATGTAATTCACGCCCCAGCGCCCGTACCACGAGCCGTCCTCCTCCTGCGTCGATTGCAAATAATTCAGCGCGCGCCGCACGATGCGGCTATCGCGGTCGAAACCGATGTAGCCGAGCAACTCCAGCGTGCGGCCTGTGAGGTCGCTGCAGGTCGGGTCAAGGATGGCGTTGTGGTCGGCGAAGGGGACATCCTCCAGCCACGATTGCGTGACCTCCTTGTCGAACGCCGCCCAGCCGCCATTGTTGCACTGGAAGCTCAGGAGCCAGCGCAGCGCGCGCTCGAACATGGTCTTGAACGCCTCGTCGTTCTCCGGCTTCACGAGACGCAGCGCCATGAGCACCATCATCGTGTCGTCGGTGTCGGGATAATAAACATTGTTAAACTCGAATGCCCAGCCGCTGGCTTCCGGGTGCGGATTTTTCTTCGCCCAATCGCCCCGGATGCGGACTTCCTTTTCCCCGAGCCATTTCACCGCCTTCTGCAACGCCGGGTGCGACGAGCCGAGGCCCGATTCGCCAAGCGCGATGATGTTGATCGCCGTATCCCACACCGGCGAGAGGCACGGCTGGATGCGGAAATCCTCGGGGTTGTCGACGAAGAGCCCCTCGAAATCGCGCACCGCCTTTTGCAGGATCGGATTGTCGTTTTTGTAGCCGAGCGTCTTGAGCGCGATGATCGAATTCAGCATCGCGGGGAACACCGCCGCGAGGCCGTCGCTCCCTTCGCCGATGCGCTCGAGCATCCACGCCTCGGCCTTCGCCAGCGCCGCCTTGCGCAGCGGCTTCCAGCGCAGCTTGTGCATAAACTTGAGCCCCGCATCGCACGTGAGGAAAAAATTGCGCCACGTGAAGAGCCGTTGGTCGCGCAGCAGCGAGAAATCCTGCTGCTCCGTCCCCACCGGGTAAAGCTCGTGCAACTGCATCTCCGCCGGGAGCTGCCGCACGGGCTTGTAATGATTGATGATCGCCAGCGGCATGAGCATCGCGCGGCTCCACGAGGACATCTCGTAGATGTTGAAAAAGAGCCAGTCGGGCATCATCACCACCTCCACCGGCACGGCGGGGAGGTATTTCCATGGGAATTGCCCGAGGAGCGCGAGGTAAAGCTTCGCGTAGGTGTTCATCTGCGGGATGCCGCCGAGGCGCAGCACCGCCGCGCGCGCCTCCTTCATCCACGGCGAATTCGGCGAATGCCCCGCGAGCTTGAGCGCGAAATAGGCCTTCACCGAGGCATTGATCTCGCTCGGGCCGCCCTCGTAAATATTCCACCCCCCATCCGCGAGCTGCCGCCTGCGGATATGCGCCACGCACTTCTCCTGCAGCACGGGATCGACCTCGCCATCCCAATGCATGTAAAGGATGTAATCCGAGCAGAGCGTGCTATCGACAATCAGCTCGCCGACCCAATACCCCTCCGGGCTTTGCAGCCGCAGCAGGTTTTGCTGCGCGAGATGGATGCCCTTTTGGAGGTCGAGCGTTTCGTTTTGTTGAACAGTGTGTTCAGTATGATCAACGGGTTCGCTAACAAAGTCGTCAGGGCTTTGTGACATGCTGGACGTCCTCTAAAATGGATTACGCGGAAACCGTGGTGGGCGCCGGTGCGGGAGCGGGAGCCGGGGGAGTGGCGGCCTGCTCTTTTTTGCCGCCGGGACCGGTAAGATGGCCGTTGCCGCTGCTCACGCCGGTATAGGCGTTGACTTCGGCACCCTCGGCAATCGGTTTCGGTTTCGCGCCGAAATTGTATTTGATATTTTTCCACGTATCGCCGGACTTGGCATTGAGGCCGAGGCTCGCCGTGGGCTCATAACCGCAATGAACCATGCAATTCTCGCAGCGTGAATCGCGGGCGACGCCGTCTACCACGCCGTAGTTGTCCCATTGGACTTTTTCGAGGAGCTCGCCGTAGCTCTTGTAGTGGTCGTCGGTCATCAGGTAGCAGGGGCCTTTCCAGCCGCGGATGTTGCGGGTGGGGATGGCCCAGGCGGAGCAGGTGAGGTCGCGTTTGCCGGCGAGGAATTCGAAGTAGATGGGCGTGCCGAAGAAGTTGTATTTCTGGCACCATTCCTCGAGCTTGTTGAATTTCTCGATGGTCATCTTGCGCGTGAGGAAGAAATCCTCGGGGCGCAGGTTGAGGCGGTTGATCATGTCCTTTTTGGCGGCGTCGTATTCGTAGCCGGGGGAGATGGTGTGGCCGTCGACGCCGAGGGCGGAGAGGTATTTATACATCTCCTCGAGCTCGGCCATGTCGGTTTCCTTGTAGACGGTGGTGTTCGTGGCGGTCTGGTAGCCGACGATTATTGCCATGCGGATGGCGAGGATGCATTCCTTGAAGACGCCTTCGCGCTCGACGATGAGGTCGTGGGTGCGCTCGAGGCCGTCGAGGTGGACGTTCCAATACATCCATTGGGAAGGGGCGATGACGGGCTTGGCGGGGTCTTTCGGGCCTTTGCGGATGTCCTCGGCGTCCTTGGAGGAGATGAGCTCCTCGAAAAGGAGTTTTTGGAGGTGGGCCTCGACGGTTTCCTTGTTTTTCGGGTATTCGGAGGCGAGGTATTCGCGCATTTTTTTGCGCATGAACATGGCGTTCGTGCAGATGTAGACGATGCGCTTTTGGGCGAGCAGGCCTTGGACGAGGGCTTCGATCTGCGGGTAGATGAGGGGTTCGCCGCCGCAGATGGAGACCATGGGGGCGTTGCATTCCTCGGCGGCGGAGAGGCAGTCCTCGAGGGGGAGGAGGTCCTTGAGCGAGGTGGAGTATTCGCGGATGCGGCCGCATCCGGTGCAGGTGAGATTGCAGGTGTGAAGCGGCTCGAGTTGCAGTACCGTGGCAAACTTTTTGGTCCCGCGAAGCTTATGCCCTACGATGTAAGCCGCGATCTTGGATGTCAGCGCTAAAGGAAATCTCATAGTTTGGTTTGATAAAGAGCGGATATTAGCGAGATGAGACCCGCTGTCAATAGTTCACTCCGTGCGCAAGTGCCTCGTTGGATGCAACTCGCAGGGTGTTTTCAGAGTGAAATGCGCGAACGGGTGTTGAAATTCGCGGGGCGCGTGGTAGGCGTTACGGCGCGATGTTGATTTCCGTAGTGATTCCCACTTTCCAGAGGCCCGACTCGCTTGCGGCGTGCCTGGAGTGCCTTGAGCGGCAGAGGCTGGCGCGGGGGGAGTTTGAGGTGATTGTGACGGATGATGAGGCGGGGCCGGCGATGGGGGAGCTGTTTCCGAAGGTGAAATGGACGCGGGGGCCGGGGAAGGGGCCGGCGGCGAACCGGAACCACGGGGCTTCGCTGGCGACCGGGGAGTGGCTTGCGTTTGTGGATGACGATTGCCTGCCGGCGCCGGGGTGGCTGTCGGCGATCGCGGGGCAGAAGGACGTGGACGTGGTGGAGGGGAAGACGATTGCGCCGGGGGCGAAGGATTCGCCGTTCGAGGAGAGGGTGGAGAATTTGCGGGGCGGGTCGTATTGGAGCTGCAATCTCGCGGTGAGGCGGGAGGTATTTGAAAGGCTGGGGGGGTTCGACGAGGATTTTTTGGAGCCGGGCGGGGAGGACATGGAGTTTGCGTGGCGGATCGCGACCAATAATTTGTACACGCGGTTTGTGCCGGGGGCGCTGGTGGAGCATCCGCCGAGGGCGATCACGTGGAAGCAGATTTGGCGGCGGACGTGGCTGATCAGGTGGATCGTGCTTTACCTGCTGAAGACGGGGCAGACGGCGCCTTTGCGGGCGTCGTGGATCACGGTGGTGGTGTCGGCGGTGAAGCGGGAGGTGGCGGGGCTGCTGCGGACGTCGCTGCGGTTTTTCACGGAGTTCGACGCGAAGCTTTGGCGGACGCGGTTGTTCCAGCAGTGGTGGCGGTGGGTGACTTTTCCGCTGGTGCTGCCGTGGCTGCTGGTGTGGGAAATCCGGTTCCGGCTGATGCTGCGGCATGCGGCGGATAAGGCGAATGCGCCGGGCGCAAAGGCGAACGCGCCTGATGCGAAGGCGAAGGAGTGATTCGCATGAATCGTTTCGACTTGCTCGGGTATTTTTTGCGGATCGCGCCGGCATTCAAGGGGCGGGGGCGGCTGATCCGGCACTGGGCGGGACGGGCGCGCAATGAGCGGCGGGTGCGGGTGCTGCCGGGCGGGATGAAGATCGAGTGCGACATGTCGGCGCCGTACGAGTCGATGGTGTGGCTGGGGAAAGAGGAGGATGTGGACCTCGCGGCGCTGCGGCGCGTGCTGGGCGAGGGGGAGACTTTTGTGGATTGCGGCGCGAATATCGGGCTGTGGACGTTGTCGGCTGCGGCGGCGACGGGGCCGCACGGGAAGGTGTTTGCTTTCGAGCCGAACCCGCTGGTGTTTGAAAAGCTGAGCCGGAATGTGCATGCGAACGGGCTGGAAAACACGGTGCTGGCGCTCTGCGCGGCGTGCGGTCGGGAGCGGGGGATGCAGCCGTTTTGTTGCAGCGACGAGCATAATAACTCGCGGATGGCGACGGCGCTCGACAAGGACGTGCTGTTTGTGCCGGTGCGGACGCTGGACGAGGCGGTTTACGCGGGGCGGGTGCACGGGATCAAGGTTGACGTGGAGGGGCACGAGCTGGAGGTGCTGATGGGCGGGCGGGAAATCCTGAGGCGTTCGAGGCCGTGGCTGTGCGTGGAGTTCAATTCATCGATCGCGGGCGTGGCGCGTTTGCGGGACTGGAAGACGCACCGGTTTTTGCGGGACATCGGTTACTCGTGCTGCGCGATGGCGGACGCGGGGGGCGACGCGCGCGGGGCGGCGCTGGGGGATGATTGGGAGTTGCAGGGTTATCGCAATTTGTTTTATTTTTTGCGGGAGTGAGGAGGTTTTATGCGTGCTAAGCTCCCTTTTCCGTTATGGGTGTAGACTGTTTGTCTATGTCGCGGTAAGGTTGGTGGTTTCTGTATAACTTCAGCCGGGCTTGAGCATCTTTGTCATCAGAATTGGATTCCAGATATTTTTGTTCCAAAGCCACCGCTTTGTCGAAATTCCCGCTCTCTGCATAAGCAGCCGCTAAAGTGTCGATATTATTGGGATCCATCCATTTAGATAGTTCGCAGGCTTTAATGGCATATTTAACAGCGGATTCACCATCTCGCACAGAAAGATCATTCGCAGTGGCAAGAATCCACGCAATGTCATTGTAGGCGCCTGCGAGATTTGGATTAAGTTCTATGGCGTGACTCTGATCTGATATAGCCCCTTGAAAATCCCGTTTCAGTTTTTTTGCGATACCTCGATCATGATAAGCAGCTGTATACTTTGGGTTTAGCTGAATGCTGCGATTATAGTCGATAATAGCACCATCTAAATCGTCTTTATAGGCCTTAGCAGATCCCCTTGAGTAATAAGCTGTTGCGTCCGTGGCATCTAAGTCGATAGCGCGATTAAGGTCGACA
>DASZPK010000566.1:0-2541 GCA_035550335.1 Chthoniobacteraceae bacterium
CTCCCGCCGCGAAGTGCCAGCCACGGCAACGCGGCTGCAAACAAAACGACTGGCGTCAGCAACACCGGCAGCCAACGGATGTAAAACAGCCAGCCGCCCGGGATCCATTGCGCCGCAATAGGCTCCGCAACCTGGCCGTACCCGGTTTCGAAAAAATGCCCGTTCGCCGCCCGGTTGTATAAACACCACAACACAGCTCCCGGCAGTCCTCCCAGGCAGAACATCCCCCACCGCCGCCACGAGATTCCCATGCACATCGCCGCTGGAAATATCGCCAGCGCATTGGTGGGCCGCACAAACACGCCGCAAGCCACAGCCACTCCGGCCACGAACGCCCATTTCAAGCCGCACTCCCGGCTTTTCCAAGCCGCCGCGATCGCGCACGTCAGGCACACCAGCGCGGGCACATCGCTCATCAACACCAGCGACATCGTCAGATACAGCGGACTCGTCCCGAGCAGGATTGCCCCGAACCACGCCCATTTACCTGGCAAGCCCAGCACACAGCCGAGCCATGCCGTCGCCAGAATTCCCAGCAACGCCATCGCCAGCATCGTCGCGTGCGGCGCGAGGTTCCACCCCGTCACATGCGCCGCTGCGATCACGGCCAGCGGGAGGCCGATCGGATAGGTCGGGATCATCTGCTTTTCCCCCACCGGCCTGAACGCGTACGGCACAAATGCCATCGGCGGCAGCCCCTTCACATCCACGCCCGGCACGGTCCGCTGCTCCGTGCGGATCTTCCCGATTGCGAGCAGCCGCGCGCTGTTGAGATACCCGGAGGGATCGGGCCCCGCCGCATAGGCCTCCATGTTCATCGCCAACACAACCGCATAGGCCGCGAGCAACAGCGCGATCCCCCAGTAAAACGGGTCTCGCCACCAGCGGGATTCCATCGCAGGCGCAGGCGCGTCGGTTTCGGGGTTCAATCTCATTCCCACGAGTCAATATCGGGTGCGAAATCCCAAGGCAAGCCGCCAGCGAATCGCCATGTATGCGCAGGATTTCGCCTGCCGATTCCCGCCGCTTCCCCTTGCCATTGCGCGCCCCCGTTGCTACTCCATGCGTTCAAATCAAATCATGATGCCCATGGCCGCCATCACAGCCGTCGACCCCGCGCCGGCATCCATCATTCCGTTCGGCGCACTGCTGCTGGCGATCGCCCTCGCGCCGGTTTTCCTGAAACACCATTGGGAGCGGCATTATCGCACCATCTCCGCCGGCCTCGGCGCGATCACGGTGTGTTACTATGTTTTCTGGATGAAGGCCGGCGGCGAGATTCTCCATGTCGCGAGCGACTATCTCGCCTTCATGGCGATCGTCGGTTCCTTTTTTGCGATCTCCGGCGGCATCCACATCCGTGTGCGGAGCGAGGCAAGGCCATGGGTCAACACCCTCTTCCTCCTCGGCGGGGTGCTCCTCGGCAGCCTCATCGGCACCACTGGCGCCTCGATGCTGCTCATCCGCCCGTGGATCCGCATGAATAAATACCGGTTTACGGGACACCACATCGCTTTCTTCATCTTCCTTGTAAGCAATATCGGCGGGGCCCTGGTGCCGCTCGGGCCGCCACTCGTCATGGGCCTGACGAAAGGCGTGCCATTCTGGTGGCCGCTGCTCCACTGCTGGATGCCGTGGGCCACCACCACCGCTTGCGTGCTCGTCATGTTTTACATTGTAGATCGCGTCAATTATCTCCGCGCGCCGCGGGCCATCCGCGAAATCGAAACGGGCGCCCTCCAATGGCGGATCGACGGGCGGCGCAACCTGCTCTTCATCGCATTCGCCCTCGTCGCCGTCGTCGCGTTCCCGCCCGGCATCCGGGAACTCGCCATGGTCGCCGCGGCTGCGCTCTCGTACCTCACCACTCCCAAACCGGTCCACGACGCCAACGAGTTCACCTTCGCGCCCGTGCGCGAGATCGCATGGCTTTTCGCCGGAATCTTCGCGACCATGATTCCCGCGCTCGATTACCTCTCGCTCCACGCGGGGAAACTCGGCCTCCATTCCGACATGCAATTCTACTGGTTCAGCGGCCTGCTCTCCGGCGTGCTCGACAACGCCCCCACGTACCTCGCGTTTCTCGCCGCCGCCCTCGGGCTCGGCCATCTCTCGCTTGGCAACCCGGGGGACATGGCTGCGTTCCTCGCGCAGGACGGGCGCAACCTGGCCGCACTTTCGCTCGGCTCAAGCTGTTTCGGCGCGCTCACCTACATCGGCAACGGACCCAACCTGATCGTCAAATCCATCGCGGTGCACTCCGGCGTCAACACGCCGGGTTTCCTGCGTTATGCGATCAGCTATGCGTTTCCGGTCCTGATCCCCGTTTTCCTGCTGGTGTCCTGGCTCTTTTTTCGCGGCTGACACCGGCTTTTCGCATGTTTCGCAAATTCCCCTTGCGCGGCGATTCATACGAACGTATGAATGAATGGAACACCGGATCACGCCATGCAGGCACACAAACATCATTCCACCAAAATCGCCATCCTGAACGCCGCCGAGCGGCTCTTCGCCGAGCGCGGCTTCGAGGGGACCTCCCAC
>DASZPK010000567.1:0-7373 GCA_035550335.1 Chthoniobacteraceae bacterium
GGTAACGCTCCCAGCAGACGGTCACCATGCCCATCGCGAAACCGAGCACGCCGAAGGGGACGATCTCCGCGATGCGCCGGCGCGTGATCGGTTTGCGCTGGAGCCAGAGAATCAAAAATAACGAGGCCGGGATCGTGCACGCAGTCGTTTTTGCGAAGAGCGCCATGGCGCAACAGACGAGCGCGAGGGCGTAAATCTTCCAGCGCTTCGGCGAATCCTCGTCGGCGAATTCGATCCAGAGCAGCAGCGTGAGCAGGAAAAAGTAGGTCGAGAGCGTGTTCTTGTGCTCGGTGATCCATGCCACTGATTCCACCTGCACGGGGTGCAGCGCGAAGATCATCGCCGCGAGCCACGCTCCTGGGATTTTGAGCCGCGAGAGGAGGCGCCATACGAGCAGCGCGTTGGCGGCGTGGAGAAGGATGTTGACGATGTGATAGCCGTGCGGGTTCAGCTTCCAGATCGAGTATTCCGCCCGCAGTACTGTATAAACAAGCGGAAAGTATTGCGACGGTGAATCGAAGGAGAACCAGATGCGTTGCAGGCCGTCGGGGGCGGGGAGGAGCTCGTTCTTCTGGACGTAAACGTCGTCGTCCCAGATGTAGCCGGCGTTGATGGCGGCCGGCAGATAGGCGAGGACCACCGTCACGACCAGCAGCGCGGCGCGGAACTGCCATCCTGAGAGGATGCGCTTAAGGGGATCGGAGGTATCGTTTCCAGTCATCGGATTCTGCCGTGGCCTTGATTACGCGATTGCGCCCGATTAGGAAAGCCCGCAGATACCGCGCGAGAAAAAGGGCGTCTGCAATGCGCCCGAGGATGCCGAGCGGGGACTCGAAGGCGAACACGTCGCGCATGAGGGTTTCACCGCCGCATTGCTCGAAATAATGGCGATGCTCCATGCGGCGGAACGCGCCGCTGACCATCGCATCGGCGAACCGGGCGGGGCGCTCGAATTCAGTGATGCGGACGGTCAGCTTTTGCCACACGCCGAAATGCCGCGCGCGCCAGGTGACTTCCTCGCCCGCGCCGATGAGGCCGGAGGTGACGCCAGTGACGGCTTGCTCGCCCGTGCTGGAAGTGGAGTTGGTGTGCAGGTCGATGCTCCGGGCGAGATCGAAAACGCGCTCGATTGGCGCGGCGATGGTGGTGGTGAGTTGGATGACCGGCATGGGGCTTGCGAAGATAGCGCGTTCTGATACGTTGCACCACTCGCTCGCAGCGTTAGCTCAGTGGTAGAGCGGCAGGTGATGGCCGATGAAATTCTGGCCGAGTATGCGCGGCGGACTGGTGATAGGCGCGGAAATTTGAAGGTGATTCACCCACGCGATAAATTCTGGAATGCCGCAATAGCGGCGCTAGACTTGTACGACTGGAATCCCGACTGGCCCCGGTGGAACGTGGCTCATTCTCGAAATACTGCCAGAGTTGGCGCGCGCAGAGGAATTAGGGTGTTTCACCTATTGCGGGAGAGGTGTGGATTGTGTTAAACAAATGTAAAATATGGATACTAACCTAGCAACCTTCCTCTATAAAATTGCTTCGCTTGCATCGGGGTCTTTCGTTGTGTTCTTGGGATACAAGCTTTTCGTGAAAGGCATTTTCGGGCAATCGGGAGACTTGGAAACTACTTGGAAAGAAACTAAAATCGTTCTGAAAAAAGCAGCCCCGGGGACGTTCTTCTCCCTTTTTGGTGCGGTAGTAATCATTTGCACAATTTGGAAGGGGTTGGATTTGGAAAAGCAAAGTTATGACGCTCCTCGCCCTGTTCCTGTTGGGCCAAGCAGCAGCGGAACGCAGAGCACGACGAATCTTGGAAAAATAACAATTGATACCAGCAGTGCCCTCGTCGAACACCCAACAGATGCTGGGGTGAGGAAATTTATAAATGAGAGATTAAATCAAAGTCCAACGCCCTCCCCCACGCCATAATAAACCGCAAGGAGAGACGCGTATTCAGCCGTGTTATTTATTTTGATGTGCTTCTATGTCCTTCAATAAAGACTTGCTATCAGCCCAATCCTTTTTCATCTCTTCAATTGCTTGATTCAATGAAGAGATATACGAATCGCTTGTACCATCTTTATCCATTACTTGATATGCGAGAGAAGGTAATCGTATATCTCCAATCGTATAAAGACTGCCATCGGAGCCACTCCATCCGTAGTCGTCGTATTCGAAATCCTTCGGATTAAAGGTCCCGCTAGTTGATTCTTTCCCCGGCGGTGGTTTCAAAATCACTTCTTCCGGCGTTTTTCGTTGATGTTTCTTTTCCTCTTCCTGAAAACGATTGTTCTCGATTTGCTCTTCTTTGTGAATGTTTGCTATTACTTCTTTATATTTCCCAGCCCGAATATCAGCATCGTGTTGTCTGTACGAATCGCCATAACTCAGAATGCATCCTATTAACGTTTGAAAAGAATATTCAGAACCCGAATAATAAGAGATTACTTTATCGCGAAAAACCGCGTCTTTAATGATGTGGGATGTTTTATCTAGCAGAGGTGTAACGCCGACGCGAGAGATTTCAAGCTGTCTAATATCCACCAACATTGCATAATCATTCAAATCGTGAGTTTCGGACCAACGTTTCGTGATATCAGAATAGTATCCGTCGGAACGTTCAAGGTCGCTACGCATAACGCTTAACAATTCGTTCTTTTGCTCTTTATCTGCTTTCCAGCTTGCCCATGTAGAAACGGAAAGAGAACTGATTAAGCCAAAAAAAGCACCGCAGACCGCGCTGAGTAAAGCGGCGGTATGGGCGGCAATGTGGTCACTCTTTACCTTTTTTACCCACGCCATCACATTCATACTCTGCAAGGTAGGGAAAATTTGCTATGTTGTCGAGTGCTTAACGTGTGACTTGCCGAAACGACGGACTGTTACGGGGACATCGAAGCCCAACGATTCGGCAAAGCCCCTAACGATTGTGGATTTTACCTCCTCGACGTATTCCTTCGTTGTCACGAGGCAATCGTGAATGGAAATCAGACAGGCGTCTGGATGGGCCTCGGCAAAATCGACGGCGACCGTATCGATAATCACCCGGCTTTCCTCTCGTTGAAGGAGCAGAGGTAGAACATTATAGCCGTTTTGCTTCAATCGGCGAACCGTCGCATACACTTCTGAAATTCCCGCTTGAAGATTTTTGCCAACGGCCCCTCCTGAGCTGGGGCTTTTTCGTGCGGTTGGCGTGGAACGTTCTTTTTTACCCCATCCTGGCCCCTCATCGTTTATTCGTGCTCGGCTTACCTCAGCAGCCATTTTATTTCAAAGGCGGAATTCGACGCGTACAAGCAAAACGTGGTTGACGAGGACAAAGCAAATTTTGAACAGGTGAATAAAAAACTGGATGTGCTCCTTTTGAACGATGCCAAGGGTGGCGAAAAGTTTATGGATTTTGAGCAGAGAATTACGCGACTGGAAAATCGCGCGGACGAGGGAAGTAGTCGCAGTACAAAAATTAACGCCGCCCGGTTTTATTTTTTAGCTACGGACGGCGTTTGAAAATCGTAAATTTTATTTATCTTCGTGTCTGCTGGGTCATTTGTGCAAAAGCATTACCGCGACATCAAATATCGCGACCGCTAGAACTAGCAATCGCAATACGAAGAAGAATGTTGTCATTTTTCTCCCAGTTTACGGTCGGTTCATTCCGCCCGCATTCGGCAATATTTCAGCCTAAACTCGTAAAAAAATTTAAAGAACTGTCGTGAGTTTCCCACGTTTTCACCAGCGGTCAAAATAAAAATTTGTGAATATTTTCGCCACTGCTATTCTCATCTCCTGCGCGGGATTAACTCAGCGGTAGAGTAGATGCCTTACACGCATTTTGTCGGGGGTTCGAATCCCTCATCCCGCATTTATCCCTCTCGTAGAATTGGTCAATACTCGCGTCAATACCGGCGGATTTTTTTCGGTTGTTTTCGGTTGCCTCGCGTCGTCACGCATCCTCGGCAGAAGCCTTTGAAATTGTGCCTTTTGTAGTTGAGAACCGCTCCCAGTCAAAAACGGCTCAAACTCTTTTGCACACTGTTGGTCGGAGGTTCAAATCCCTCACGCTGCATTCTCCCGGTACCGCGATAATTGTCACTCGTCGCCCAGGTGTTTGCTGGGGACCATGTAGTTTTGCACGTAATCGGCGACGGCCTCGTTTAATGGTGTTACCGGTTGTTTATATCCCTTCGAGCGGAGTTTGCCGATGTCGGCCTGGGTGAAGTACTGGTATTTGTCGCGGATCGACTCCGGCATTTCGATGAATTCGATGCGGGGTTCGCGCCCGAGCGCGGCGAAGACGGCGGTTGCGAGATCGATCCATGTGCGGGCTTCGCCGGAGCCGATGTTAAACAATCCGCTCACTACGGGGCGCGTGGCGAGGTGGATGGTCATGGCCACGGCGTCCTTCACGTAGAGGAAATCGCGCTTCTGCTCGCCGTCCTTGTAATCGGGACGATGGCTCTTGAAAAGGCGGATGACGCCGGTCTCCACGACCTGCAAGTAGGCCTTGTTCACGAGGCTGCGCATGTCGTCCTTGTGGGTTTCGTTGGGGCCGAAGACGTTGAAATATTTCAGCCCGATGATGCGGCTGAGTATGCCCTGGCGCTTTGCGTAAATGTCAAACAACTGTTTGGAATATCCGTACATGTTGAGCGGGCGGAGATTCTCGATGTCGGGGGCGGTGTCGCTCATGCCCGCGCTGCCATCGCCGTAGGTGGCGGCGGAGGAGGCGTAGACGAATTTGCAGTTGTTCGCGATGGCCCATGTGGCGAGGCGCTTGGTGTATTCAAAATTGTTGCGGATCAAAAAGGCGGCGTCGCGCTCGGTGGTGGAGGAGCAGGCGCCGAGGTGGTAGACGGTGTCGAATTTCCCGAGGGCGTCGGCTTCGAGGCGGGGAAAGAGGTCTTCGGCTTCCAGGTAGTCCTCGAAGCGGAGCGGGACGAGGTTTTTCCACTTCTCGCTGGCGCCGAGCATGTCGGTGACAACAATGTTTTCGCAGCCGCGGCGGTTCAATTCCCAGATGAGCGCGCTGCCGATGAAGCCCGCGCCGCCGGTGACGAGAACCCGTGTTTTTTGGACATCCATCGCGGCATCCTATCACAGAAAGCGCTGCGGGTCGCAAGCGCGCAGAATTTGGTGATGTCCTAATTAAAAAAAGCTTCATTCACGGGCTGCTGTAGTGTGCGCTGTCCCCAGCGCAGGAGTGGCGCGTCGCTACAGAATATTCCCGGTCGCGTCCAACGCCTCCGCTGGGGACAGCGGACTCTACAACTTTCCGGCTGTGCGTTTTTTTGAAATTACGACACTACCCGGAATTTCAGGCGTTTGACGGGCGGGCGCGGAGTTCGAAGGCGAGGATGAGCAGCAGCGCCGCGAGCAGCGCGAGGTCGAGCAGGAGTTCATGGCCGAGAGGCTGCGGGTGCGCGTGGCCGAAGCAGCCGCAGGAGATATCGAGGCCGCGCGCTTTCGCGGAGACGAGTGCGGCGAGGAAGACGAGGCAGAGGGAGGCGAGGATGCAGAGGGCGCCGCGGAAGGCTTTTTTAAAAACGAGGGCGAGGCCGCAGATCATTTCCAGCCACGGGAGATAAAGGGCGAGGGCAACGGCAGCTGCGTGCGGGAGGAGGCGGTAATTCGCGATATCGGCGGCGAATTGCGCGGGGGCAACCGCTTTCACCTCGCCCGCATAGATGAACAGGGCGCCCACCGCCATGGCCGCGATGTCCGACGCGATGCGGATTATTTTTTCGCGGCGAGCCATGCCTCCCAGCCTCCTTTCAACACGTAAACATCGGGGAGGTGCGCCTCGTTGCGCAGGCGTTGGGCGACGGCGTCGCTCGAATGGCATTGCAGGCTGCTGCAATAGACCACCACGATTTTTCCGTCGCGCCATGCGGCGAGGACTTGCGGAAGCAGGCTGTCCCAGTCGTCCTCGTTGAGGGGCATTGCGCCGGGGATGTGTTCTTTTTGGAAATCGGCGGCCGGGCGGGCGTCGAGCCAGAGCACTTTTTCGTTTTCGTCCAGCGCGGTTTGCAAACGGATTTCGCCGGGCGCGAGCGGCGCCTCGTTCCACGCCGGGCGCTTCGGGTGGAAAAACGCGGCGACTACCGCCGGAATTGCCGCGAGCACGAGGAGGACCAGGACCTGACGAAATGAGCTTGGGTTCTTCAACGCGCCGCGATCATAACCGCCTTCCGCATCCGAATGCAACCGGCGCAAGTGTCACCCGGCGATGCCAGTGATTCATTGCGAGCGATACGGCTGGTGCGACTGGTAAAGCTTGAGGCGCGCCGCCGCATCCGCCACGACCGCTTTTGACAGGGCGGGCGCTGCAAGGTACTGGCTCTCCCATTTCACCGCTTGCGCGAAATCGCCCACCTCCGCGTACGCGGCCGCCAGCGTATCCACATAGTCCAGGTTTTTCCACTGCGCCGACTCGCACGCCTTCGTCGCGAACTCGACAGCTTTCTTCCCGTCGCGGAAAGCGGCTTGCGGGCAGGTCGCCAGCACCCACGCGAGATTGTTGCGGGCCAGCCCGTTTGCGGGATCCGCTTGAAGCGCGGATTCAAAATCGAGGATTGCCTTCCGGTAATCGCCGGCCGATTCCCGCAGCAGCCCGCGGTTTACATAAGCGAGCGCGTTGCCCGGCTCGATGAGGAGCGCCTCGTCGTAGTCCTTCATCGCGCCCACGGCGTCCCCCGTGGCCGAGAGGAGGATCCCCCGGTTGATGTAAGCGGGTACATATTTCGGATCGACGTGGATGGCCGAGTTGTAATCCGCCATCGCTTTCTCGAAATTCCCCTGCGCCTTGTAGATGTCCCCCCGGTTGTTATACGCCGCCGCGTAATCCGGGTTCTTCGCGATCGCCTCGCTGAAACTGGCAATCGCCTGCGCGCCATCCCCCTTCGACGAGGCCTCGACGCCGCGTTGAAACGCAGCCTTTGCATCCTGCGCGGCAAGCGGCGGGGTGAATAACATCCACCCCGCCGCAAATATCGCCAGTAGCACGGCCTGGCCGATTTTCGCCATGATGATGATTATAACTCCGCTCTTTGGTTAAAAGTGGTAGCTCATCACGGCTTTCACCAGCACGGGGGCGATCAATTGGTCCCCGGTGGTGTGTTCGTAAACTGGAAGCTCCACATCGATATAAAAACTATACGGATGCCAGTCGAACTCCACGCCCGGCGAGAGCAGCACCCGCTGGTAACCGGAGGCGACACCATCCTCCGGGTCAGCGAACGCCCCGCCCGACGCATAGGCCCCCTGATCCTTGGTGCGCTCGGAGAAGATCACCTGCGCCACCGGGGTGATCTTCACCCGGCCGATCTGCCACCCCTCGTAGTAGATGCCCGCAGCGCTATCGATCTCGAAACCGG
>DASZPK010000568.1:0-10789 GCA_035550335.1 Chthoniobacteraceae bacterium
ATCCGGTAAACACCGTATTGCCAGTCGAGCGGCGGCGCCTTCTGGCAATACCAGAACTCGATGGTTCCTTCCTCGGGATTGATCAGTTTGTCGAGGCCGTCAAGTTCCAGCATGTGGACCCAATCGCCGTTTTGGTATGTCCCCTTGATCGTCACCGCCTTGCCGTGGTCGCCCTGGACGAATTCGTGCTCGCCCGGCGCGCTGTCGCCGTTTTTGGGATCGGTATAAGGCTTGACCGGAGGGCCTACGATGCTGTGCGCGAGGTCCATGTCGCTGCCGAGCGTATTCGAGAACACCAGTCCATCCGTCCCCACGGAGTCGGCGGTAGCGAGGACGCTGAGCGTTTTTACGACGCGCAGGTCCACGGGCACCGTGCCGAGCAAAGTCGTGAGCGGCAGCGGCGGGATGGCCAGCGTGCCGTCAAGCTTGTCGCCGTTGGAAAGCGCCACCGTTGCTTTCCGATGGTCGTCGCCCATCGTGATGGTATCGATGCGCTTGATGGGGATCGCGAGGCTTCCCTCCTGTGCGGGAAATGCGGTGCTGGCCGGCAGCGTCCCCAGCAGGCGCGAGCCGTCCAGCAGCACGACCACCACTTGCGGCGCGGTATTCTGCTGGGCGGGGCAAACGGTTGCAAAAGAGGATGCCGCGGCGAATGCGACGAAAAGGCGGGGGAGTTTCATGCCGGTGATGTTTTGTGAAAAATCCTCACTGCGGCGGGACGGTTTTCTCCATGTCAAAGGAGGAATCCGTCGACGGTGAAAAATCCTTCAACTCGAGCGGGATGGTTTCCTTAGTGTCGAGGTTCGCGATGGGCGAGGGGTTTTCGGAAATGCCCGTGTTGATGAGGCCGAGGATTTGTTTTTGCGGGAGCTGCGGGTCGGTGAAGAACCACGAGGATTTGTCGTTCTCCGCGCCGTAAATCCAGCCGCTGATCGCCTGGCCGCCCGCCGTGCCGGAAACCGCGATTGTGAGCCACGCCGGGGAATTGTCTCCGGGGAAAATCACGGTGCCCTGGTTCACGGTCCATTGGGTGTGCGGCGAGGCGACCACTACGTTTTGGAAAACCGCGTCGCCGGTGAAATGAACCGCGGCGCCCTTCCCCCGCAGCGATCCGGCGACCGATACCGTGCCGGAGGGATCGTAGGCCGCGGGCTGGCCCTGGGCGGCGGTGCGCAACCAAAGCGCTTTCACGGGCTGGGCGGTGTCCACAAGGGCGTCCCATTGCCACTTGTTAAACGGTGTTTGCGCCGCGTCGAAGGGGAGCGCGGGGGAGAGGCCGATGTCGCCGGAGGGATTGAGCAATGCGAGCGCCTCGGGCCTGGCGGGCAGGTGCAATTCGAGCACGTGCATCGTGCCTCCGACGGTCATGTCTCCGTAGGTGCCGTGGAGGTTGAGGTCGAGATCGGCGTCGAGGGCGATGTCCTTGCGCGCCTGGAACGTGACTTTTTTCGTGCTCACCCCGAGGTCGGCGGCGGGGTTGTGCAGGTTTTTGAGGTCGATGGTCCCCTGCGCGGCGTAATCGCGCCCGTTGAAATGCGTGAGCGATTTTTCGATGCGCAGCACCTGGCCTTCGAGAGAAATATCGGCGTCGCCGCCGGCGGCTTCCTGTGCGGCATCGGGCGGCGTGAACTGCCATTTCTTCAATTGGAGATGGCCGTTGGCCGCGATGTTGTCGAGCGTCCCATCGGCGGTGAGGGTGGCGTTCACCTCGCCCTTCACGCCCTGCTCGCGGCCGCTCAGGAGCGTGAATGCGTGGAGGTCGAGGTTTTTCGCGGTGAGGTTCAGCTTGCAGGCGCCGTCATAGACGAGCAGGTCGGCCATCGAGCCATTCGCCCACGCGCTCCAGACGTTGAACGGGAGCAGCGCGTCGCCCTCGAGCCACGTGTTCTGTCCCTGCGCGATGCGGATGGATTGGAGATTGAGCGATTTCGGCATCGCGGTGACCTTCGCGGTGAGCAGCGCGTTATTGTCCCACACCAGGAATTTCGTGAATGCGATGTTCCCCGGCGAATAGGTCGCCTCCACGTCGGCATTGAGCGGGTTCGCCTTTGGCTCGGTCAGGCTGACCGGGCGGAATTTTTTCAACTGTGCGTGAAACGCGCCGGAGTGCGTCGAGCCGGCGCCATCGCCCGACCAATCGACCATCAGCCCCCCCGCGAGAGGCTGCGGGACGATCGGTTTTTGCAGGATGGCGGAGTAGCGCGTGAGGTCGTCCACCGACGCCTTGAGTTCCCCCTTGTAACGCCGCGCGCCAAGGATGTTCACCTCGCCGTCGCCGCGCACGTAATCGCCCTTGCTGGTGATCTCCAGGTTCTCGACATCCAGCTCGTTGCCGTTCAATTTCACCGAGGCGCGCAGCGTGTCGAACGGCGCGGTGCGGTACGCGAGGTTCGAGCCGGTGACGGCCAGTTCGCCGGTGAAGGATTGCTTCGAGCCGTTCACGGAGCCGTCGATGTTCACCTTGCCCGACATGTCGGCGAAATCGGGGCCGAAAAGCGCGGAGAGTTCGGTGAGATTGGTGATCTTCGCGGAGATATTGAAGGCGAAATCGGACTGCCACCACTCGACGCCCGTGCGCGGCAGGGCCATCGTCCCCTTGAGCGCGAGTTCGTTGTGCGCCTGCTTCAAATTCAGGTCGCTGATATCGAGCCGGTTATCGAGCAGCGTCGCGCCCACGACAAGCGAGTTCCACTTGCGTTTGCCAAGTTGGAAATCGGTTGCGTCAAACCGCACAGAGAGCGTCGCCTTTTGCAAATCGCGCCACACGCCGTGGAAGGTGAATTTTCCCTCGTTCACGATGCCGTTGGATTCATCGGTGAAATTGAAAAACGATGCGAGCTGCGTCACGGAGATGTGCTTGAAATCGCCATTTGCCTCGATGGGGGCGTCGAGGCCCGGGGAGGCGCTGCGGATGTCGCCACGGATTTCGCCGCCGAACGCCGCGAGATCGAAGTCCGCCTTGATGCGCCCCGCTGCAAGCTCCATTAGGTCGCACGAGGCGTCGGTGACGGAGAGATTGTTTTCGAGCGCGAGATTGGCGATGGAGACGCGCGAGTTCTGGAACGCCGTATCGCCCTTCACGCCGGTGAAGGTTTTTACCGACGACGCCTGGCGGACGACCACTTGGTCGGCCTGCAGCGTGCCCGCCTCGCGGTCGCTGACGAGGCCGCGGAGGTTCTGCCATTGCACAAAATCGTCGCCGCGCTGGAAGATGAGGTTCACGTGAGTGGCCGCGATCTCCGCCGGCATGAGCCGCCGCACCCAGGGGTTACCGGTATCGCCCAGCGCGGGTGCGGGCGCCGTCGCTGCGCCGCCTGGCTGGAGATGGAACGAGCCGTCCACGTTATCGACATTCACCGAGCGGAGGAGCCCCGTGCCGTGGTTGAAGAGGAGATTGCCCGGCGCAAACGCCACTTCCGCGCGCCCGATGGAGACATCGGATGCCGTGTGCGCCGCGGACACGCCGCTGAGTTTGACATCGTAAAACGTCACCGGCTCGAATACGCTGCCTGCCACATCTCCGATTTGCACCTCCACCCCGTGCCGGCGCGCGATGAAAATGATCGTCTGCCGCATCCCGAACTGGAACGTCTGCGGCACGACCACAAATGCCAGCGCCACCACGAGCACACCCGCGATCACCCATCGTTTGCGAAGGCGTCTCCCCGGGCGCGGTGCAGCCCCGGTGGCGGTGGCTTCTGCTTTCGGTGGAGACGCGGTGGACATGGGAGAGGGGCCGGTTCGCCTGGGACTTTACGCGAAAATCAGGCGCCGGCCTTCCATTTGATATTACACCCGGCGCTTGGAAATTGTTTCGCGTTCACCGGTTCGCCCGCGAGCACGGCATCGAGCGCGGCGCGCAGGTCGCGGCCATGGGGCGTCCCCTTGCCGGGGCGGGTCTCGTCGAGCTGGCCGCGGTAGACCAGCTTGAAATCCGCATCGAACAAAAAGAAATCCGGCGTGCAGGCGGCGGTGTAGGCTTTTGCCACGGCCTGCGATTCGTCGTAGCAATAGGGAAAATTGAAGCCGAGCTGCTGCGCCATCTCCTTGAGTTTGGACGGCGCGTCGTCGGGATAATTCACCGCGTCGTTCGAACTGATCGCCACGATGCTCACCCCGCGCGGGACATAGTCCTTCCCGAGCCGGGCGAGTTCCGGCGCCACATGGACGACATAGGGGCAGTGCTTGCAGATGAACATCACCAGCAGGGCCTTGCTCCCCGCAAAATCCTTGAGCGCCACCGTTTTTCCGCTAACAACATCGGGGAGCGAGAAATCCGGTGCTTGCGTCCCGAGGTCGAGCATGGTGGAAAGAGTGAGTGCCATAGGAAGTTTTCGCCCCCTTACATAACAACGATTTTTGCCATCCCGCAACACAGATAAAACACCCATGGTCCCTGAATCGGAAAACTCCCTTGTAGAGTCCGCTGTCCCCAGCGGAGGCGCTGGACTCCGCCGCGAACTTTCATGCAGCGGCGACCCACTCCTGCGCTGGGGACAGCGCACGCTACAACAGTCCGTGGACGCGCACTTACCCAAATACCCATGGCCGTGACCCTCCTCAAACTCGCCTGCCAGGATCGCGTGGGGCTGCTTTCGCGGCTCACGAATTTCGTCGCCGGCCATGGCGGGAACCTGCTCGAGGTCCACCAGTTCACCGACCCGATCAGCGGCTGGTTTTTCGCCCGGCTGGCCATCGATACTGATACGCTCGCGCTCGACACGGCGGCCTTGCGGAAAGCATTCAAGCCCACCGCCGACGAGCTGAAGGCCGACTGGAGCATCCGCGAGGAAGCCGTGAAAATGCGGGTCGTCATCCTCGTGAGCAAGCTCGGCCATTGCCTCGCCGACCTGCTCTGGCGCTGGCGTTCCGGCGAGCTGGCGTTCGACCTCCCGCTCGTGATCTCGAACCACGAGGATTTTCGCGGCATGGTCGAGCGGGAGGGGATCGCCTTCAGCCACATCCCCGTGACCCCCAAAAACAAGGCTGCCGTGTTCAAGAAAATCGGGCGCGCCTTCCGCGACGCGAACGCCGATTTCATCGTGCTCGCGCGCTACATGCAAATCCTCCCCAATGAAATTTGCGAGGAATGGCAGGGGCGGATCATTAACATTCACCATTCGTTTTTGCCCTCATTCTCCGGCGCGAACCCCTACCGGCGCGCTTACGACCGCGGAGTGAAACTCATCGGCGCCACCTGCCATTACGTCACCGCCGACCTCGACGAAGGGCCGATCATTGACCAGGAAGTCGTGCGCGTGGAGCATTTCCATTCGCCCGACGACCTGCTGCGGCTCGGACGCGACTGCGAGCGCCTCGCCCTCGCGCGGGGGGTGCGCTACCATTTGCACGATCGCGTATTGATCCACGGGAAGAAATCGATCGTCTTCCGCGATTAAATTTCGAGCTTATGGGATTTTCGCTTTTCTGGATGGCGGTGAAAGGCAAAGCGCCCGAGGCCGTGCGCAACGAACTCGGGCTCCGCCTCACGGGGCAACGCCTGGAATTTCCCGAATCCAACATCGCCGCCGCGGAATTGCCGGGCGGCTGGTATCTGATCGTCTGGGACCGCGAGTATCCCGATAAATATCTCGACGACGTTCCGGGAGCCGCGCTCAAGCACATCTCAACTTCAGGTGGCGAACTAGTGACATGCTTTGTTCACGAGGGAATCATGATCAGTTCCGCGGCTTACTGGAAGGATGGCCGCAAAATATGGTCGATCATTCATGATTCAACGAAGGGCGGGGAACATCTGGCAACGGAGGGCGATTTGCCTGAGATCTATGCGCAGATAAGGGACAAAGCCCTGTCCGAACAGCGCGCCACTAGGGGGGTCGAGTATGTTTTCGATGTCCCGTTGGATATTGCACAAGGTATAACAGGATACAGTCACTGCCAGGACCTTCCGGGCATCGAGGCCGACAAGCCATTCGAGGAGCTTGTCGCGGAGCCTTCCAGCATCGAAGCGCCGAAACCGCCGCTTTGGAAGAAGCTATTCGGGGGTTAACCGCAAAGAACGCAAAGGCCGTAAAGCAATTGCATTCACAGCTTTGATCTTTGCGGCCTTTGCGCTCTTCGCGGTTAATTCGCCTTTAGCCTGCCTGCGGCGCCAGCGCTTCCTCGGGAATCAAGTCCGAGCGTTTAAACAACGATAGGACATGGTGGCCCTTTTCGCGGATGCGGTCGCAGCCGCCTTCCTCGCGGTCCACGAGCACGGCTACGAAGGAGACGATGCCCCCGGCGGCTTCCACGGCCTCGATCGCTTTCATCGTGGATTCGCCCTTCGTAACGACGTCGTCAAGCACCACCACGCGCATCCCGGCGCGGAAATTTCCCTCGATCAATTTCGTCTGGCCGTGCGCCTTGGGGGCTTTGCGGACGGTGAAAACATTGATTGCGTGCTGCGGGTCCTTCATCCACGAGGTCATGCCGATGGCCAGCGCGATGGGGTCGGCCCCCATGGTGAGCCCTCCCACCGCCTCGACTGCCGCGTTCCTGCGGCGCGCCTCGGCGCGGATCAAATCGTGCATCTGGTCGCCCACGAGGCATGCTCCCTCGGGGTCGAGCGTCGTGAGCCGGCAATCGAAATAATATTTGCTCTTCGCGCCGGAGGAGAGGGTGAAATCGCCCCAGGAGATGGAAAGTTTTTTGATCTTGTCGAGGAGTTGCTGGCGTTTGGCGGGGTCGGTGTCCGGCATGATTTTTGGGAGTGATGAAGTGGTGGCTGCAAGGCTATTGTGATGGCGGCGGCGCGGTGGTGATTCCGCTCGGGGAGTGGACGATTTCGTCGTTGTCCCGGTAGAGCGGATGGAGCCACGAGCCGTAGAAGAACGTGTCTTCGTCGTCGGCTTCGTGTTTCTTTTCCCATTGCTCGTAGGGATTTTTGTTTTTGTCCTCGTGCGAGGCGCACCCGGCGAGGGTGCAGGCGAGCAAAAGGAGCAGGGGAATCTTCCGCATGGGGAAATCTATAAACGCCAATGCGCGGGGGGCGCAACTGCTTTTCGGCGATGTCGATTATCATGAAGGGGCGCCCTGTTTGGCGCGGGCGTCACCCCTGAAGGAAAATGATTTGCGCCCCCAGCCGCTTGCATTAACATTGTTCCCCCTATGAATTTCCAGGAACAAATCGACCACGACCTGAAAGAGGCGATGAAAGCCCGTCAGGCTGAGCGTCTTGCCGTGCTGCGGATGCTAAAGACGGCCCTCAAGAATACCGCCATTGAGAAGAGCGGGATCGACGCAGTGCTCGACGATGCCGAGGCGCAGGCCGTGGTGCGCAGGCAGGTGAAGCAGCGGCACGACTCCATCGAGGGGTTCGAGAAGGGGGGACGCCCCGAGCTCGCCGCGAAGGAAAAGGCCGAGATCGAGGTGCTGAACGCCTACCTCCCCAAACAACTCTCCGCGGAGGAACTCTCGGCGCTGGTAAAGGCCGCCATCGCCGAGGCGGGCGCGACTTCCAAGGCGCAGATGGGCGCGGTGATGAAGGTCGCGCAGGCGAAGGCAGCCGGGCGCGCCGATGGCAGGGTGCTCAGCCAGGAAGTCCAGAAACAACTGAGCTAGAGCTCGAACGCAATTTCATTTTTCCCCAAGGAATGATTACCGCAATTATTGTCGCAGCCGGGAGCAGCCGGCGCATGGGCTTCGACAAACTTTTCGCCCCGCTCGCGGGCAAGCCGGTCATCGCCCATTCCATCGCCGCGTTCGAGGAAAGCAAGCTGGTGGATGAGATCGTGCTCGTCTGCCGCGAGGAGCGCGTCAAGGAGATCGAGAAGCTCATCAAGCGTGAAAAATTCACCAAGGCCATTAAGGTCGTCGCTGGCGGTGCGGAGCGGCATTTCTCGGTCTGGAACGGCCTCCAGGCGGTCAATTCGAAATCGACCTACGTCGCCATCCACGATGGCGCGCGCCCGCTCGTGACCCCCGCGCTCATCAAGCAGTGCATCGAGCTCGCGAAGGAAAAAGGGGCGATGTCGTGCTCGGCGCCGATCCCCGATACCGTCAAGCGCGCCTCGACCGGGCAGGAGGTCACGGAGAGCGTGGAGCGTTCCGGCCTCTGGGCGATGCAGACACCGCAGGTGTTCAACAGCGGCCTTATCCTCCAGGCTTACGCCTCCCTCATGGCGAAAAACGAGCAGGTGACCGACGAGGTTTCCGCCGTGCAAAAGCTGGGAAAAAAGATCGCCCTGTTGCGAAATGACGATTGGAACCTTAAGATAACCTTCCCCCGCGACCTCGAGATGGCCGAGCACATCCTTGCGATGCGGGAAAAAAAGAAGCCCAAGCCGAAGAAAGCGGCCGGACGCAAAGCATAGATGGAATTTAACTACCGCCTTACAACACTGAAAAACGGCACCCGTGTCGCCACTGCCGAGATGCCCCATATGGAGAGCGCCAGCATCGGCATCTGGGCCGGTGTGGGCGGCCGCCACGAATCGCAGGAGCAGACCGGCATCTCGCATTTCATCGAGCACCTCCTTTTCAAGGGCACGAAAAAACGCAACGCCCGCAAGATCACCGAGGCCGTGGAAGGCATCGGTGGCTACCTGAACGCCTTCACCACCGAGGACCACACCTGCTATTACGCGAAGGCCTGCTCGTCGCACCTGCCCGACCTGTGCGACGTGCTCACCGACATGTATCTCAACTCGCAATTCCCGCCCGCCGAGATCGAGCGCGAGCGCGAGGTGATCGGCGAGGAAATCCGGATGTACAAGGACAACCCCGCCCATCACGTGCAGGAATTGCTTTCGCAAACGATGTGGCACAAGCACCCGCTGGGGCGTCCGCTCACGGGCACCATCGAATCCATCTCCGCGCTCGACCGCAAGCGGCTTATGGCTTTCAAGGAACGGCATTACAACGGCCGCACCACCATCGTCACCGCCGCCGGCAAGGTCTCGCACGACGAAGTGGTCGCGCAGATTGAACCGTTGCTGGGCAGGATTCCGGCGGGAAGCGTGCCGCGCTTTTCGCGTTACCGGGTGGCGAACAGCCAGCCGAAGGTCTCGCTTTTTACGCAGGAAACGGAGCAGACGCATCTTGCGATGGCGTTCTATTCCTTCGGGCGGCTCGATGAGCGCCGCTTCGCGCTCAAGCTCCTGAGCGTCATCCTCGGCGAAAACATGAGCTCGCGCCTTTTCCAAAAGCTGCGCGAGAAATACGGCTTCTGCTATTCCGTCCAGAGCGGCATGGTCGCGCTCGCCGACGCGGGCGTGATCAACATTTCCGCCGGGCTCGACACCGGCAAGCTTGAGAAAGCGTTGCGCGTGATCCTTGAGGAAGTCGAGGCATTCTGCCACAAGGCCCCCTCGCGGGCCGAACTGCGCAAAGCGCAGGATTACACCATGGGCCAGACCCTCATGGGCATGGAGAGCACCACGAACCAGATGATGTGGCTCGGCGAGTCGCTTCTCGGCCATGGCAAAGTCCTCGCCCCCGCGAAAATCCAGGAGAAGATCCAGGCGGTCACGCCCGAACAAATCCAAGCGGTCGCGTGCCATTGTTTGAAGAAGGCGCGGCTGGGCGTGGCGATCGTTGGGCCGACGAAGGAAGCGGAGCAGATTAAAGATTGGTTGAAGTAAATGACGAGGCTCTCGTCGAGTTTCGGCATTCCTTGGTTGGCATTTCCTCAAAGCCAGCTATGTTAGCTGCCCATTTTTCAAGAATCACCATCACCGCCATCATCACATGAACGTCGAAGTCGAAAATCTGCCGAATTGCATCACCACCCTGCGCGTGGAAGTCCCCGCGGAAAAGGTCACCAAAGCCTGGGATACCGTCGCGAAGGATTACACCCAATACGCGAAAATCCCCGGCTACCGCCCGGGAAAGGCGCCGCGCAATGTGATCGAGAACCGGTTTAAAAAACAAATCCGCGAGGAGGTGGAGAAGAAGCTTCTCACCGAGAGCTGCCGCGAGGCGATCAACGAGAAAAAAATCCGCGTGCTCTCGCTCGCCGATGTGCAGGACGTGGAATTCGCCGACGACAAGACGATGCGCTTCACCGCCACGCTCGTGACCCAGCCGGAATTCGAGCTGCCCGATTACAAAAACATCCCGGTGCAATTGAGGCCGGTGGATGTGACCGAGAAGGAGATCGACGACTCGCTGGAAAACCTCCGCGAGCAGCAGTCGGAATTCAACGACATCACCGACCGCGCGGCGGCGCTGGAGGATTTTGCGGTGATCGATTACACTGGCACGATCGATGGCAAGCCGGTCTCCGAGGTCGCGCCAAAAGCAGGCAAGGTGCTTTCCGCAAACACCGATTTCTGGCTCAGGATGACCAAGGAGGCGTTTTTCCCCGGGTTCGCGGAGAAGCTCGTGGGGATGAAACCGGGTGAATCGCGCGCGTTCGATATCGAGGTGCCCGCCGATTTCCCGGTGAAGGACCTCGCCGGCCGGAAGATCGCCTACGACGTGAAGCTCGCCGGCCTCAAGCAGCGCATCCTTCCGGAGTTGAACGATGCCTTCGCATCGAAGCTCCTCGAGGGCAAGACACTCGCCGAGATCCGGGACCTCATCAAGATCGACCTCGGCAAGCAGAAGGCCTCCGAGCGCGACCGCGACCAGAAAAACCAGATCATGGCCGCGCTCCTTTCCAAGGTGGAATGCGAACTGCCGGTCGACCATGTCCGTTACGAGACCAAGCGCATCCTCGCCGACATCGTGCGCGAGCAGCAGGGGCGCGGTGTGGCGGATGAAACCCTCAAGGAAAACGAGAAAGGCCTCGTGGAAGCCGCCGGGAAGGCGGCGCGCGACCGGCTCCGGGGCAATTTCATCCTCG
>DASZPK010000569.1:0-2862 GCA_035550335.1 Chthoniobacteraceae bacterium
CCGCTTCACCGAGGCAATGACGCTCTTCGCCGTGGCGTGCGCGGGCCTGTTCCCACTGCTCCATCTCGGCAGGCCGTGGGTTTTCTGGTGGATACTCCCCTACCCCGACACGATGGGCGTGTGGCCGCAATTCCGCAGCCCGCTCGTGTGGGATGTCTTTGCGGTGAGCACTTATTTCACCGTGTCGCTGCTTTTCTGGTATCTAGGGCTCGTGCCCGACCTCGCGAGCGTGCGGGACAAGGCGCGGACGCCGCTGAAGAAAAAAATCTACGGGTTCTTCGCGCTTGGGTGGCGCGGCTCGGCGGCGCACTGGCAGCGGCACCAATCGGCGTACCTTCTCCTCGCGGGACTGGCGGCGCCGCTGGTGCTCTCGGTCCACAGCGTGGTGAGCTTCGATTTCGCCGTGGCGATCGTCCCCGGGTGGCACTCGACCATTTTCCCGCCGTACTTCGTGGCGGGGGCGATTTACTCCGGGTTCGCGATGGTGTTAAACATCGTTATTCCGATCCGCAAGCTTTACCGGCTCGAGGGACTGATCACGCCGCGCTACCTCAACAACATGGCAAACGTGATGCTCGTGACCGGGGAGATGGTCGCCTATGGCTACCTGATCGAGGCCTTCATGGCCTGGTACAGCGGCGACCCGTTCGAGGGCTACATGATGAAAAACCGCGCCTTCGGTCCGTACGGCTGGGTGTTCTGGGGGCTGATGTTGTTGAACGTTGTTATCCCGCAATTGCTCTGGAGCCGCCGCATCCGCACCAACACCGCCCTGCTTTTCCTCGTCGCGCTTTCCATCAACGTCGGGATGTGGGTCGAGCGCTTCGTGATCGTCATCACGAGCCTGCACCGCGATTTCGACCCGTCATCGTGGGGGATGTTTTACCCGACGGTTTGGGACTGGGCAACGCTCTTCGGGAGCATGGGGCTGTTCGTCACGCTGCTGTTCCTCTTCATCCGCTTCCTGCCGATGATCTCGATTTCCGAAACCCGCGAATTCGTCGCCGAACCGGAAAGGATCACGAAGTGAAACCCGGGGCTTCCATTTACGGGCTGATGGCGGAGTTCGAGACGCACGGGCAACTGCTCGAGGCAGCGACGGACGCGCACGACCGCGGCTACAAGCGGATGGACGCCTACGCGCCGTTCCCGGTCGAGGGGTTGCCGGAGGCGCTGGGGCGCAAGCCGACGCGCGTGCCGCTCATCGTGCTGCTCGGCGGAATCATCGGCGGGCTCGGTGGATATTTCATGGAGTGGTATGCGAACGTGGTGAGTTATCCGATCAATATCGGCGGGCGTCCGCTGAACTCCTGGCCGTCCTTTATCCCGATCACATTCGAGCTCACCGTGCTGGGCGCGGCGCTCTCAGCGTTTTTCGGATCGATGGCGCTGAACAAGCTGCCGCAGCCCTACCACCCCGTCTTCAACGTGCCGGAATTCGAGCGCGCGTCCATCGACCGGTTTTTCCTGTGCATCGAGGCGGCGGACCCGCTCTTCGATTTGAAAACCACGCGCGCATTCCTCGAGGGAATGCGGCCGCTCAGCGTTTCGGAGGTGATGCCATGATGCGCTCCGCAGCGATCATCGCGCTCGCGCTGGCGCTCGCCGCCTGCCGCCGCGACATGTTCAACCAGCCGCGCTATAAAACCTACGCGCAGGATTCGTTTTTCGCCGATGACGCCAGCGCGCGTCCCCTTCCGCCGCACACCGTGGCGCGCGGCGACGCGGAAACCGACACCGCCTATTACCAGGGCAAGACCGACGACGGCAAATTGCTGGAGGCGCTGCCGATGCCAGTCACGCGCGAGATGCTGGAGCGGGGGCGCGAGCGGTTCGATATTTACTGCTCCGTCTGCCACGGGCGCACGGGCGACGGGAACGGCGTGATCGTCCAGCGCGGATTTCCCGCGCCGCCTTCCTACCATATCGACCGGCTGCGCAATGCGCCGGCGGGCCATTTCTACGACGTGATAACGAATGGCTACGGCGTGATGTATTCGTACGCCGCGCGCGTCACCCCCGAGGACCGCTGGGCCATCGTCGCCTACATCCGCGCCCTGCAGCTCAGCCATAACGCCACGCTCAACGATGTCCCGCCCGGCGAGAAAACCCGCTTGCAATCCCAATGACACCCGCCGCCGTCCAACCCCGCCTCTCTTCGCTGCAATCCAATGCGCTCGTCATCGGCATTGCGGGTGTGGCGTTGAGCGTGATCGGTCTGTTTGCCGATGCGCGGCAATTCTTCATTTCGTATCTCGTCGGTTGGCTCTTCTGGCTTGGGCTGACGCTCGGCTGCCTCGGATTGCTGATGATCCACCATCTCACCGGCGGCAGATGGGGATTCGTATTGCGCCGGCCCTTCGAGGCGGCGGCGATGACGCTCCCGCTTATGACGCTGCTCTTTATCCCGATCTGCTTCGGGTTGCATCGCCTCTATCAATGGAAGGACCCGCAAGCCGTCGCGGCGAACCACGCCATGCAGCATCGCAGCGTCTACATGAATACTCCCGCGTTCATTATCCGCGCCGCGGTATTTTTCGGGTTCTGGATACTGGTTGTCGTGTTGTTAAACAAATGGTCGTTCCAGCAGGATTCCACCACCTCCGCGGAACCGACACGCAAACTGCGCACGCTCAGCGGCCCCGGCATCGTGCTTTACCCGGTGCTGGCGACATTCGTCCTTGTCGACTGGGTGCTCTCGCTTGAGCCGGACTGGTTTTCCACGATGTTTCTCGTGCTCATCGTCATCGGCCAGATGCTCACCGCCATTACTTTTGGCATCATGCTGCTGGCGTGGCTGCATGGCAGCGAACCGCTCTCCGGCGTCGTGAGTTCCGTGCAATTTTACCATCTCGGCATGCT
>DASZPK010000570.1:0-4618 GCA_035550335.1 Chthoniobacteraceae bacterium
CCCCGATCTCACCGCGATCAAATCCGTGGAGATCACGCAGCAGGACAAGAGCGGGAACCTGGTCCGCAATTATGACGCGGGGCGGATCGCCTACGACCCGGCGGACAGCACGTGGACTTTTTACAACGGCAAGACGGTGGAATATCACACGGACGGCTCCGCGCCGACGGAGGATTATTGGGACACGCTGAAAATGCCGAACTGGTCGGAAACGCCGTGGCGGATTTTCAGCACCGACCTCGACGCGGCAAATCTTTCGCTGCCGGAACTGGAGGATTACCTGCGTTTCAACTCCGATTTCCCGGAGTCGCAGCTCGCCGCCTACCGGACCTATTTCCAGCGGCAGGGAGCGCTGCCGGTTTCGTGCATCGTGGTGGTCTTCGTCGCGGCGCCGCTGGGGATTGTCTATTCGCGGCGCGGGGTGCTGGCGGGCGTGGCGTCGGCGATCTTCATCTTTTTCGGCATCATGTTTTTCGACAAACTTTTCCTGGCGCTGGGCAAGCACGGGAGCATCCCCCCCTTGTTCGCGGCGTGGGGGACTGATATCATTTTCGGGGTGGTCGGGCTCGCGCTGCTCTATGTCCGCGCCACCAACCTCGACCCCGCCAAACTGAACCCGAAAACCTTCCTGCATCTGTTTAAACAAAATTGACCATGGCAAACGAATGGGACATCAAAGGCCGCGCTGAAAAATGCTCGGTGACCGGCCGCGAATTCCAGGACGGCGAACATTTCTACACGCTGCTCTTCCACACCAGGGAGGGCTTCGCGCGCGCCGACATGAGCGAGGAGGCGTGGCACCAGCGCAATGAAAACATCCAGCCGTTTTCGTTCTGGCGCTCGAAATTCGAGCCGCCGCCGGCCGCCCCGCCCGAGCCGCTCGCGAAGGAAACCGCCGAGGACCTTCTGCGCCGCTACATGGCGGAGAGCGACTCGCGCCACGCGAACGCCCGCTACATCCTCGCGCTCATGCTGGAGCGCAAACGCTTGTTAAAACAAATCGAATCGAAGGACGACGGCTCCGGGCGCGTGCTCATTTACGAGCATGTGAAGACCGGCGAGGTCTTCGTGGTGCCCGACCCGGCCCTGCGCCTCGACCAGCTCGAAGCGGTGCAGAACGAGGTGGCGGCGCTGCTCGCTTAATTTCCCGTTTGCGGATTTGCGCTTTCGGGGGGAAACTGGCGCCATGCTTCCGTGGTTTGACAACAAGTTCCCGCTCTACCTCGCGCCGATGGCCGGGGTGACGGAGAAGATTTTCCGCGGTCTCTGCAAGGAGCAGGGGGCGGATGTCGTGGTCACGGAATTCGTGAGCGCGGAGGGGATTTTCCGCAAAAATGAGCGGACGATGAATTACCTCGATTTCGACGAGGCGGAGCGCCCGCTCGGCGTGCAGCTTTTCGGCGCGGAGCCGGCCCACATGGGCAAGGCGGCGCGGATGGTGATCGACTGGGTGAAGCCCGATTTCATCGACCTGAATTTCGGCTGCCCGGTGAACAAGGTGGTGACGAAGAACGGCGGCTCATCGCTGCTGCGCGACTGTCCGCTGCTGGAACGCGTGGCGCGCGGCGTGGTGGATGCGGTCGCGCCGTTCCCGGTAACGGCGAAAATCCGCATCGGGTGGGACGCGAGCACGATCAACGCGGTGACCACCGCGCGGATATTGCAGGACGCCGGCATCCGCGCGCTCGCGGTGCATGGGCGCACGAAGGCGCAGGGCTACAGCGGCGAGGCAGATTGGGACGTCATCGCGCAGGTGGCCGAGGCGGTTTCCATCCCGGTGATCGGCAATGGGGACATCACGAGCGCAACGGATGTCAAACACCGCAAGGAAACGACGCGCGTCTCCGGCGTGATGATCGGGCGCGGGGCGATGAACCGCCCGTGGATTTTCCGCGAGATCAAGCATTACCTCGCCACCGGCGACCTGCTGCCCGAACCGCCGCTCGAAGAGCAATGGAATTTCATCAAGCGCCATTGCCGGCTCGCCGTGGAACGCGCCGCGCGCGGCGACGAGACGGTGACGATGCACTCAATGCGCGCCCGGCTCATGGCCTATTCGCGCGGGATGCCCGAGGCGAAGGCGCTGCGCAACAGCTTCCAGCACATCTCCTCGCTCGCTGAACTGGATGAAATCGCGGGACGGTCGATAGCCGCGGCGAAGGATGCAAGTCTTTTGGCTGCTTGATTGCGATGCCGGAAACCTTATCTTTGAATTAATGACCGCGCCACAACCAGGGGAAATCAAATACAAGATCGGCAACGAGAAGCTCGTGAAGGTGACCGAGAACGCCTCAAAGAAGCTCACGTCGCTGCTCACCCGCCAGGGCCGCCCCGGCGGCGCGCTGCGCGTGGCGGTGATCGGCGGCGGCTGCTCGGGGCTGCAATACAAGATGGACCTCGTCGATGGCCCGGCGAACCGCGACATCCTGGTGGAATCGCAAAGCGTGCGCGTGGTGGTGGACCCGAAAAGCGCGCTTTTCGTGAGCGGCTCGCTGCTCGATTACAGCGACGATTTGCAAAAAGGGGGCTTCAAGGTCACGAACCCGAACGCCGTGGCGCATTGCTCCTGTGGCGAAAGTTTCTCGGCATGACCGATTGTTTCGCCCTGCTCGGCGTGCCGCGCCGCCCGTGGCTGGATGCCGGGGCGCTCAAGGAAAGATTTCACGAGTTGGGCGCGGAGCATCATCCTGACGTGGCGAAGACGGATGCGGTCGATTTTGCGGCGATCAATGCCGCCTATAATACCCTGCTCGACCCAAAAACGCGTGTAAAACATTTACTGGAACTGGAATTCCCGGAGGCACTCAAGCGCAACCTGCAAATCCCGCGGGACATAGCGATCCTGTTTGAAGTCACTGCGCGTGACAGCCGAAACGTTGCCGCATTCCGGCAAAGATGCGCGTCGGTGAAAACCCGGCTTGAGATCGCAATGCTCTATCCCGACAGAATCGCGCTGCTCGGTTCGCTGCAACTATTGCAGGAAATTCTCGCCGAAAAACGGGATGAGATTTTTGCGCGACTCAAATCCGCCGATGCCAATTGGGAGCGTGACAAAGCCGCCTGCGTGGACCCCCTGCTGGAAATTCATCAAAGCCTCTCCTATGTGGGCAAATGGCTGGCCCAAGTGGAGGAAGACCTGGTGCGCCTCAAGGAAACGTAATTGTCGAAAGATTTTTCTCCGCGTCTCCGCGTCTCTGCGGTTAATTAAACCCATGTCAGACATCGTCGGCATCGACCTCGGCACCACCAACTCGCTCATCGGCATCATGGACGCGGGCTTTCCCATCCTGCTCGCGGATATGGACGACGAACGCCTCACGCCATCGGTGGCTCATTTCCCCGCAGGCGGCGAGCCCGTCGTGGGCCGCGTCGCGAATCGCATGCGCGTGACCAATCCGGCTTCGACGGTCTATTCCATCAAGCGGCTCATGGGACGCCGCATCGGCGAAGAGGCGGATGATGCCGGCTATTCGCTCGCTGGAAAACCGGGCGAACCGGTGCGCGTGAAGATTCGCGCCTCGGAATTTTCCCCGGAGCAAATCTCGGCGCTGGTTTTGAAAAAATTGAAGGCCGATGCGGAACGGGCGCTGGAACGTCCCATCTCGCGCGCGGTGATTACCGTGCCCGCATATTTCAACGATGCGCAGCGCAACGCCACGAAAGCCGCGGGCGAGCTCGCAGGCCTCACGGTCGAGCGCATCGTGAACGAGCCGACCGCCGCCGCGCTCGCCTACGGCCTCGACAAGCTCGGGGACAAAAAGAAAATCGCTGTTTACGACCTCGGCGGCGGGACGTTCGACATCTCGATCCTCGAATTGAACAAAGGGGTCTTCCAAGTGATCGCCACGAATGGAAACACGCGCCTCGGCGGCGACGACATCGACAACGCGATCATCGCCCACCTCGGCGCACATGCGGGCGGCGCAGTTTCCGCGACGGGCTTCGCGCGCCTGCGCGAAGCGGCCATCGACGCGAAGCACCGGCTTTCTGCGCAAACGGAAGCGGCAATCGAGCTTCCATTTTTCGACGGTGAAAAGAGCCTCTCGCTCACGCTCACGCGCGCGGAACTGGAGCGCATCGCGCGGCCTATTGTGGAACGCACGCGCACCCATTGCCTGCGTTCGCTCGCCGACGCGAAGCTTTCGCCCGCCGGCCTCGACGAGGTGATTCTCGTGGGCGGGCAGACGCGCATGCCGCTGGTGCGCGAGTT
The DNA here is from genome assembly GCA_035550335.1 of Chthoniobacteraceae bacterium. GTDB lineage: Bacteria > Verrucomicrobiota > Verrucomicrobiia > Chthoniobacterales > Chthoniobacteraceae > DASZPK01. The sequence goes on from DASZPK010000570.1 coordinate 4,211, forward strand.
CGTGCAAAGCATTTTCGGGCGCGAGCCGAACACCTCGCAGAACCCGGATGAAGCCGTGGCCCTGGGGGCGACCATCCAGGCAGGAATCCTAGCCGGGACGGTGCGCGACATGGTGCTGCTCGACATCACTCCGCTCTCGCTCGGCATCGAGACTTTCGGCGGGCTGATGAATGTCATCATCCCGCGCAATTCCACGATTCCCATCAAGGCCGGCGAGATGTTCACGAACGCCATGCCCGGCCAGCGCGCCATGTTGATCAATGTCTTACAAGGCGAGCGGGAGATGGCGCGCGACAACTGGCCGCTGGGAAAATTCGAACTCGAGTTCGAGCCCGCGCCAAAGGGCCAGGCGCGCGTCGGCGTGCAATTCGAGATCGACGCGAATGGCATCCTCCACGTCCTCGCGCG
>DASZPK010000571.1:0-3112 GCA_035550335.1 Chthoniobacteraceae bacterium
GCGAATTTTGAAACGGTCTATTTCGAACGCCGCAGGCGCCTGAGCCGCGCCGCCATCTGCGCCCTGCTCGAGCCGGATGATTCGCGCTGGATGGCCTCCGTGCGCTACAAGACCCACGAAATCCTCGACGAATTTTCCTGGGCCCTCCCAGCGCACGTAAACACCTTCTCCGGCAAGGATCCGATGCACATCGACCCCTTCGCCGGCGAGACCGCCAACCTCATGGCGCACATCGTCGACCTCTTCGAGCCCCTGCTCAGCGACGATCTCGTTGCGAACATCAAATGGCGCCTGCGCAGCCAGTTCTACGAAAATTATCTCAACCGCCACGACGATTTTTTCTGGATGCTCAGCTCCGGCAACTGGAATGCCCTTTGCCACCAGGGCGTCGTCGGCCCCGCGCTCACTCTCGAAGCCGACCCCCGCCTCGTCGCGCGCATCCTCGGTTACATGAAGCGCTATCTCGCCATCTTCCTCACGGGCTATGGCGCCGATGGCGGCTGCTCCGAGGGCCCCGCTTACTGGCAGCAAGGCTTCGGCTGGTTCTGCGCCCTCAACCAGCAGCTCGAAACCCGCACCCGCGGCCGCCTCTCGCTCATCGAGAACGATCCCAAGATCAACCAGATGGCCCACTACGGCTCGCGCGTCTCCCTCCCCAATTTCCATTTCGTCAATTTCTCCGACAGCCTCCGCAGCGGCTCGCTCAACCCCGCCCTCCTCACCTATCTCGCAGACCGCCTCGGCGACGACTCCCTCCGCCCGCACGCGCTGTTACACTACCGTTATCTCCGCGAACACGGCCTCAACTTCGCCGCGCAGCGCTCCGACCTTTTCTATCTCTCCCGCATCTTCCTCAACTGCCCCGCCGCCATCCCCGAAACCATCGACGTCCAATACGAGGACGTCTATTTCAAGGACCTCGGCGTCCTCATCGCCCACGGCAGGGACGCCGACGAAAATTTTTGGGATTTCGCCGCCAAGACCGGCCACAACAACGAGCAGCACAACCACAACGATTGCGGCAGCTACATCCTCAATATTAACGGCCTCCCGATGATCATCGAAATCGGCGCCCCCGAATACACGAAGGATTACTTCCGCGAGCGCCGCTACGAATACCTCGCCGCGCGCACCCTCGGCCACTCCCTCCCCATCGTGAACGGCTGCGAGCAGGCCCCCGGCCTCCACTACGCCGCCAAGGTCCTCGCCGCCGACGTCGATCCCGAAACCGTCCATTTCTGCGCCGACCTCACCCGCTGCTACCCCACCGCCGCCGAATGCAACGAAGTCGTCCGCGATTTCCATTGGGACAAGGCCCGCGGCATCCTCACCGTGAAGGATTACTACGAGCTCAACCGCGAGGAATCCTTCGATTCCTCCATCATCACCGACCGCGATGTGAACCTCGCCCCGCACCAGGCCGTCATCGCCGGCGAAGGCTTCAGCCTCATCGTCAAGCCGTTGTCAAACACTGTTTTCGCCGGCGCCGAGGACCACGAGTACCGCGACCACAACGGCGTGCCGCGCAAGATCCGCCGCATCATCATGCGCCCGCAGAAAATCGACGAGGGCCACTCGATCAGCTACGAGATCTCGATCGGCGCATAGCCCCCTTGCCGGGCGCCCTCAGCCCCGCCCCGATCCCCGCCGACATCATCCGCCACAAGCACTATCCAGCCGTGTGCGCGATTTCCGGGGAGGATACGCGTCCCCTGGAACTGCTTGCGCAACCGCTGTTTTGTTACCCCACCGACTCCGAAATCCATTTCAAATACTCAGGCAACCCCGCCGCAATCTCCAGCGCCACGATCTCCGGTACCTCGTAAGGATGCAGCTCCCGCAGCCGCACCTCAAACGCCGCATACCGCTCCCGCGTCGTCTTGAAAATCACCAGCGCCTCATTCCCCGTCTCGACCTTTCCCTTCCAATGATAGACCGATTCGATTTGTGTGACAATGTTAGCGCAAGCCGCCAGCCGTTCCTCCACGAGCGTCCGCGCCGCCTTGCGCGCCGTCTCCGCGTCGCCAAACGCGCTGAAGACCGTGAGATATTCCGTGCTCATGGATTCATTATCGGGAGCGCTTCCGCCCAAACAACCCGAAAATTCTGTCCATCCTCCCGCACCCGTGCTGGAATCGCCCGATGATTATGAGCCGCCCCCTCCTGGCCGCATGCCTCATCATTGCCATCGCGGCGCCCCTCCATGCCCAGCGGACGCGACCGGCTGAACCGCCGCCGGAAAACCCGACGGAGGAGAAATTCGAACAAATGTTCGGCGGCAAGCTGGTGATCGACATGGTTCGCAACGCCACGCGCGTGGAGGCCGTGCGTGTCGAGCCCAAGCCCGGGCTGTCGCACCCGCCAACGGACATCGCCGATTTCGTGCAAAAGGGCAAAGCCTTCACCATCTCCGACAAGGACGCCGCTGTCGCAAAATCGATCCTCTCCGACCGCAATTCGTATCTCCACGGCGGCGACTTGTGCGATTTCGATCCGGCTGTGAAGCTGACTTTTTACGACGCGGACGGCAAGGACGTGTCGCTCTTCATCTGCCTCCATTGCTCCGAGGTGAGCGTGAGGCTTGGAGACAAGGAGGTGGGCTTTGCCAACTTCCATTTCGTCCGCGAAAAAATGCGCGCGCTGGCCGCCGATATTTTTCCCGATGACAAGGAAATGCTCGATTTTGCCGGGCCGCGCGCCACCGTTGAGGAAAATGCCCGCTGGCACGAAGGCATGCCCGAATCCCTCCGCGCCATGTGGGACAAGGCCATGACAGACGAGGTTTTCCCCGACGTGCCGCCGCTCAAGGCCGCCCTCGAAAAAGAATTCCCCGATACCTCCAAACGCATCCTCGCATTGCTCGAATGGTACGGCTCCGGCGCGGGCCAATGGGCGGGCAGCCCGCGCTACGAGACCATCCCCGGCGCAATCCTGGTCGATTTTTCGACCGCCGAACTGCTGGCCGAGATGCAATCCACCACGCTTGACGACCGCCAGATCGAGGGTGCGGCCCGTTTCCTGTCCGTCGATTTCCCTGGCCGCCATCCGGGCGAATACCGAAATTTTCCCGACCCGCTGAAACAAGCCCTGTTCGACCACGTCTATAAAAACA
>DASZPK010000572.1:0-6049 GCA_035550335.1 Chthoniobacteraceae bacterium
GCTGTTCGCCACGCAATCGATGGTCAATTCCAGCGGCTGGCCGGTCTTCGGGTCGATTCCGTTGGGATAGCCGGCCTCGGCGATGAGGCGCTTCGCCTTTTCGGGATCGAAGCCGTACGGGTTTTTGAAGTCCGGCTGGAAACCGTAGATGCCGGGCGAAAGCAATTGCTGCGCGATCGGGGCAACGCCGCCGTAGAGGATCTCGATCTCCTTTGTGGGATCGTATGCGCACGAGAGCGCCTGGCGGAGTTTTTTGTTCGGGCCGATCACCGGGTCCTGGAGATTGAACGCCATGTAAAATGTGCTCACGTCCTGCACCTTCGCGAGGCTCATGCCGCGCGCCTTGAAGTCGGGCGTGAGTTCCTTGTTGGCCGAGACAAGCGTGTTGAACGCATCGTGCATCACGCCCATGCGGTCGACGTAACCCTGCCGCGCAAGCAGCCAGAGCGGAAGCAGGTCGCGGAAAATCGTGAGTTGCACTTCGTCCACCAGCGGCAGCGCGTGCCCGGCGAGCGGACGGTTCACCGCTTCGCGGTCCGCGGGCCAACCGCCGGATGGGAACACCGTTGTGTGGTAATTGGGATTGCGCACGAGGCGATAACGCTGTCCCTCGATGTGCTCCGCGATACGAAACGGACCGTCGCCCACGGGGTGGAATTTGAACGAGGGTCGCGTCACAGTTTCCCCATGAGGACCGTCGGGATGCGGCTGACCGTCATAATATTCCACCGCCTCGCGCGCCACCGGTGCGGTGAAAAGCATCGCCATCCAAAAGCGGATTTGCGGATAGGCCTTGAGCAAATGGAGTTTGAATGTGTGGGGATCGATGACCTCGATGCCGCTCACTTTCATTTTGCCGTAATCGAGCACGCCGCCATTTTTTTTCGCCGCGTCCATGGCCTCGTTCATGCCCGCGACATACTCGGAGAGGTTGGCGGAAACCGGGCATTCCACCTGCGGATCGCACATGCGCTGGCAAGCGAATTGCTCGTCCGCAGCCACCACTTCGCGGCCCTTGCCGCCGGGGAAGCAGGGATCGTCGTGGTAAAAAATCCCTTTCTTGAGCTTGCAGAGGTAATCGACCGTGCCGTCCGCATTGTTGGTAATCTCCGGCATCGATTCCAGCAGGCACGGCTCGACCTCGTACGGGTCGGTCTTCATCGCGGAGTATTGGAGCAGGCAATCGTACACCGGCTCGAGCACGTACTGGCACATCTGGTCGTAGGCGTTCTGCGGGTCGAGCGACTTCGCCTCCGCGCTCATATAGTAGTAGTAAACGAGCGGCGGCGAACCGTCGGGGCGCGTGCCGGAAATCGGCTTGGGATTGGGATCATTACCGCAACCCGCAAACAGGATGCAGCCCGACAATAAAAACGCTGCGCGCGCCGCGGAGGATTTCATCCGTGGTGCGCTGCCGTCATCCCTTCCTGCGATAGGCCTTGATCTCGTCGCGCAATTGCGCGGCGCGCTCGTAGGCTTCGTTGGCGATGGCTTTTTGCATCTCGCGCTCCATGGTCTCGAGCTTGGTGAGGGGGCGCTTGGATTTCACCTCCTCAAACCATTCGTCGAGGAACGCGATCTCGGGGCTTTTCGCGGCGAGTTCGGGATTGCTGGTCTCCTGGTAGAAGGCGTGGATTTTGTCGCGGCCAAGCTGGATTTGCTTCTCGGCGGCGGCGTAGTTGTCGCGCTCGAGCTCGATCGAGGCCTTGGCGCGCGTGTTCATCATGATCACGTACGGGCTGAACTGCTCCACCGACCATGCGAGTTCCTCGCGGTCGGTATGCTTGGCGACGAACTCGAACAGGTCGAGGTTTCGCTGGGTGTCGCGGATCACGCCCTGATAGTCCTTGAGCTGGAAGAAGCTGATGTAGCGATGATAGTACTGAATCCCCTCCTGCTGGAGTTCGCCGCACTCGTCGGCGGTGAGGAGGTAGGTCTCGGTGTTTTGCTCCTTTTTCCGCGCGCGAGGCGGGTGGTAGGCAAATAGCGACTCGAAGCCGTGGGGCCGCAGCCCGTCGGGACGGCCATTGACGTCCATCTGGATGAGGCCGAGGTCGATGCGGAGCTGGAGTTTTTCCTGGCCGTCGTTGCCGAGAATCTTGCGCACCTTGATCTGCCCGGGTTCATGCGGCCAATCACCTAATATGTTGTCCAGGTCCAGATTCATCTCTAATCCATTATCGAAAGCACCAGCGCTTTTGTCAATGTAAGCATGGATTAAAGCACGAATTATACCTTTGAACGAAATTACGCGCGGCGTGTCTACGCGCGGGGTAGCGCACGCGGCTGCATGACCAGTTTTTCGCCGCGGCGCGCTGTTATGCGGCCGCGCCGGCGAGTTCCATGGTGCCTTTAAACTTGCCCGGTTCCTCGTCGGTGATGCCGAAGTTGTTCGCGTAAAGCTCGTCGATGCGCGCGAGTTCATCTGCGGTAAGGCGGGCGGTGTCGGGGGCTTTTGCGAATTCGACCAGTTGTTTCTCCTCGTAGATATTGGGCAGGGTGGTGGCGACGAGCGGGTCGTCGAGGAGCCATTGTAGCGCGGCCTGGCCAAGGGTGCGGTCCGCGTTTTCGAGGAAACGGAGTTGCTCCACTTTTTTCACGCCGTTGACGAGCCAGCTCTTCGGGCGGTGCCGGCGGTGGTCGCCCTCGGGAAAGACGGTATCGGCTGTGTAATGCCCCTCGAGCATCCCGGAGGAATGCGGAACGCGGATCATGAACATCGTCTCCTTCCCCGCATCGACAGCCGCCTGGTGCATCGCCTTGCCGGGGTGCTGCTCGAGCATGTTATAAATATGTTGCACACTTGCGATGTCGCGCTCGCGGATGCAGTTCACCCCCTCGTATAGCCAGCCGATGGCTGGGCCTAGCGCGATGCCGTAATGCAGGATCTTCCCCTCGCCTTTCAGGCGCTCCAAGGTTTCCCAAATCGGGTTGTCGCTCACCTGCTCCATGCGGATGTTGTGGAGTTGCATGAGGTCCACGCGGTCGGTCTTCAGGCGCTTGAGGGCGGCGTCGGTGGCGCGCACGAGGGCAGCGGGCGAAAAATCGTGAGGAATTTCGCGCTGGCCGCGCCCGCGCGATTCGCCGAAGTTCACAAAATCGTACCCGATCTTGGTGGCGATCACGATGTCGTCGCGGCGCGTGGGGAAGGCTTTCGCGATGAGTTCCTCGCTGAGGCCGTTGCCGTAGGTGTCGGCGGCGTCAAACAATGTGATACCGAAATCGAGCGCCTTGTGCATGAGCGCGATGGCCTCGCCCTCGGTGAATTGCCCCCACCAGCCGGTGGAAACCGTCCACATTCCGAAACCGACTTCGCTGACCTTGAGATTGGTGTTTTTATACGTCCTGAATTTCATGGTCTGCCAAGTTAACAACGGACGCGCCCCCCTCGCAAGCCCGATTGATGCCTCGTCCTCCCGTTTTGAATTGTATTCAGCGGCACGATGGCTAGAGTTCGGGGCGACGAGCATTCCGCTCCGCAACCTCCACTTCCATGCAAATCCTGATTTATCGCAACGGGCAGCAAAGCGGCCCCTTTTCACCGGAACAAATCAAAGCGCAACTTGCCAGCGGCGCTTTGCAACCGGGCGACCTCGCCTGGTATGAGGGAGCGGCCGACTGGATGCCGTTGTCGTCCGTGCCCGGGATCGCGGCAGTGCCGCCGCCAGCATTGCCCCGTCCCGTTGATATGCCGATGGCGCGGCGCCCAATCCCAATGATGGCGCAACCGCAATCCACATCGGGGCTGGCCATTGCGAGCATGATACTCGGCCTCCTCGGATTCTTCCTGAGCTTCCTTGCGGGCATCCCGGCGATCATTTGCGGGCACGTTGCACTCTCGAAAATCAAGAGAGCCGGCGGCGCACTTGGCGGCAAGGGCATGGCAATCACGGGTTTGGTAACGGGTTACGGTTTCAGCACATTCTACATTGCGATCCTTGCCGGGATCGCATTGCCCGTATTTGCGGCGGTGCGGGAAAAGGGGCTTGAAGTAAAAAGCATCACCAACGTGAGACAGATTGTGGTGGCGTGCAAGCTGTATGCGGTGGACAACGGGGGAAAATTTCCCGACAACGTGGACCAATTGTACCCGACCTACCTCAAGGACCAGAATCTCCTCATCGACCCGATGGATCCCACAGGGGCGACGCGCTATGAATATTTCGGCGGGAAAGACACGGATCCCCCGGAGCAGGTCCTGCTCCAAAGCAAGATTGTAAAACATAACAGGCGCGTCGAGGCTTTCATCAACGGGGTGGTGAAATTGGTAATCGTACAAAGCTCCCCGGGAAGCGGGCCTTAGACAGGCTGCGAACGCCGGTCATTCCAAGGCAGCCGGCCGGCGGTTTTTTTGCAAAGGCCGTTTTCTTTTTCTTGCCACAAGAAACGTGGCCGCTAGTTTCCATTTGCCCCCCGGCAAACATAAGAAAACCAAGGAAACGAGGGAGAGAGAAAAAAGATGCAGCCACTATTCACCTACAACGTGATTCCGAAACTGCCGGCGGCCCTGGAACCGTTGCGCGAGATTGTCTATAACCTTTGGTGGACCTGGGAGCCGTCCGCGCGCGGGCTTTTCCGCCACCTCGACCCGGCGCTCTGGAACCAGACAAACCACAACCCGCTGCGGATGCTGCAGCTTTCCAAGCAGGCGCGCCTGCTCGAAGTGGCCGAGGATGACGATTTTCTCCGCGAGCTCAAGGCGGTGCACCAGGAATTCAAGGCCTACCTCGCCCGCCCCGACACCTACGGCAAGCTCCGCAAGGAGAGCCCGCTCAAAAAAGCGATCGCCTATTTCTCCGCCGAGTTCGGCTTCCATGAATCGGTGCCGAATTACTCCGGCGGCCTCGGCATCCTCTCGGGCGACCATTGCAAATCCGCGAGCGACCTCGGGCTGAATTTCTGCGCGTTCACGCTCCTCTACCGGCACGGCTATTTCCGCCAGCGCATCAACAAGGAAGGCTGGCAGGAGAGCGAGCAGCTCAACCAGGATTTCCACCACCTCCCGATCACCGAGGTGAAGGACAAGGATAAAAACGACGCCCCGCTGCTCATCGGCGTGGATATCCTCGGGCGCACGGTTTACGCGAAAGTGTGGCAGCTCGCCATCGGCCGCATCAACCTCTACATGCTCGACACCGATATCCCCGAAAACAGCGCCGAGGACCGTCGCATTACCGAGCAGCTTTACGGCGGCGACCATGAGATGCGCATCAAGCAGGAAATCGTGCTCGGCATTGGCGGCGTGCATGCGCTGCACGCCATGGGGATCGAGCCCTCGGTTTACCACATGAACGAGGGACACTCGGCGTTCCTTTCGCTCGAGTTGATCCGCCGTACGATGGAAGAGAAGAAACTCGATTTTTATTCCGCGCTGCAAGTCGTGGCGGCCGGCAATATTTTCACCACGCACACCCCCGTGCCCGCGGGCAACGACGCTTTCCCGCTCGATCTGATGCGGCGGTACTTCGGCAATTTCCCGGCGAAACTCGGCATCAGCTTCGAGAAACTGGTCAGCTTCGGCCAGCCGCGCACAAACCCGCACGACCCGTTCAGCATGACAATCCTCGCGCTGCGCACGAGCCGCCATGCCAATGGCGTGAGCGAACTCCACGGCGCGGTGAGCCGCGGACTCTGGAAGGAGGTGTGGGATGACGTGCCGGAGGACGAGGTGCCCATCACCAGCATCACCAACGGCATTCACACCAAGACCTGGACCGCCCCGGAGATCTCCGCCATTTACGACAAATATCTCCCGGGCTGGGAGGAAAAATTGATGGAGCCGGATTTCTGGCGCGGGGTGATCGACATTCCCGACGAAGTGCTCTGGGAGACGCACCAGGCGCTCAAGCGCCGCCTCGTGGAATTCGTGCGGGCCCGCGTCCGCGCCCGGCGCGAACGCCACGGCGAGCCGCCGGACAGCATCCGGAAGGCGAACACCATGTTGAATCCGGACATCCTCACCATCGGGTTTGCCCGCCGCTTCGCCACCTACAAGCGCGCGACGCTGCTTTTCTCCGACCCGGCTCGGCTGCTCAATATCGTCTCTCAC
>DASZPK010000573.1:0-3720 GCA_035550335.1 Chthoniobacteraceae bacterium
CCTCAACTACCGCCCGGCGCTCTGGCAAAATTCCGGCGGCGCCGTGCGGGCGCGCGAGGTGAACTTGGCGATCGTCCCGCGCGCGGATGTGGTTTTCGGCCACGACGGGCATTTCGATACGTGCCTCGGCATCGAGAGCAGCGGGAACGTGGAGGAATCGATGGCACGCCTCGTGGAAAAATTCCCGAATGTCCGAATCGCGGCCGCGACGCTGCGCAAGGAAACGAGCGCGACGCGCAACGATTGGGGCGCGGTCTGCATGGTGGACGGCCGGTTTTACAAAACACCGGTCCGCGCAACCCTCGAAATTCTCGACCGGGTGGGTGGCGGCGACAGCTTCGCCTCCGGGTTCATCTACGGCTTCCTGCAATTTGGCGACCCGCAAAAAGCCATTGCCTACGGCGCAGCCCATGGCGCGCTGGCGATGACCACACCGGGCGACAATTCCATGGCGAGCCTTGCCGAAGTGGAGGCGCTCGCCAGCACGTTGTAAAACATCCAAAGCCGCTTAAGGCCGCTTAAACCCGCTTGCATCCGCGCGCCGGATGGGAAAGATGAGGCGCAACCATGTTTGTAGACCACATCAAGATCCATGCGAAGGCCGGCGACGGCGGCGACGGCGCCGTGAGTTTCCGCCGCGAGAAATTCGTGCCGCGCGGCGGGCCAGACGGCGGCGACGGCGGGCGCGGCGGGAGCATCATCTTCCGCGCGGATGCGAATGTGGACAACCTCGCGGGTTTTTTCTACGAGCCGATCATCAAGGCGAAGGGCGGGCAGAAGGGGATGGGCAAGCAGTGTTATGGCAAGGCGGCGAAGGACGTGATTGTGCCCGTGCCCATCGGCACCATCATCTCGCGCGTGCCGGAGCACCTGCTGCCGCCGCCTCACGACCCGACCCTTTTCGAGCAGCCGCCGAAGCCGGAGATCACGCCGGAGGACCTCATCCCCGTGGCGGACCTCGCGCAGGACGGCCAGGAATTGGTGCTCTGCAAAGGCGGCGAGGGAGGCAAGGGGAACATTCATTTCAAAAGCTCGCGCAACCGCGTGCCGCGCCAATACACACCGGGCGGCAAGGGCGAGGAGGGAACGTATTATCTTGAGTTGCGCAAAATCGCGGACGCCGGGCTCGTCGGTTACCCGAACGCGGGCAAATCGACCATCCTCGGCAAAATCTCCGCGGCGCACCCGAAAGTCGCGCCGTATCCGTTCACCACGCTGCACCCCATCGTCGGCGTCGTGGAATTTCCCGGCTTCCAGCGCGCGACCGTGGCAGACATCCCGGGACTCATCGAGGGGGCGCACCGCAATGTCGGCCTCGGGCACGATTTTTTGCGGCACATCGTCCGCTGCAAATTGCTCGTGCATGTCATTGACATCGCCGGAAGCGAAGGCCGCGACCCATATGAAGACCTCTCAAGCTTGCGGCAGGAATTGAAATTGTACGATCCCGCCCTCGCGGCGCGCCCGTGGCTCATCGTGGCAAACAAGATGGACCTGCCCGGCGCGGAGGAAAAATTGAAGGCGTTCAAGCGCCGCATCCGCAAGGTGAAAGTCGTGCCGATTTCCGCATTGCAGGACGAGGGAATCGGGGAATTGAAGTCCATTTTGCGGGAGAAAATCGCGGCTTTTTCCGAGGCATCATCCCTCCCTCAGGAGCAATAAAAAAGCGGCCCGAAAAGGGGGTGTTACATCGCTTGTGAAAAATTTCACAAATAGGGCTTGTCAAGCCGTTGAACCCATGATGTCTTATCTGCCTCGCAGCTTTGGGAAGGGATGTTCGCAATTGAATTTCGCCGCCGATTTTTACGCCGGGGGAATAGCGGATTTTCGCTTCCGCGGGGCTGCCCCCTTTGACCCATGTTAACGTTTTTACCAATTGCAGAAGGAGTGTCGATTCAAGCCGAACCGATCACGGAGTCCGTGCACTGGTTGACCAATTCGATTCTGGTCACGGCGATTGTCACCGGCATCATCCTTTTTCTGGCCCGCCGCGCCACGGCGAAGATGAAGCTGGTCCCCGATGCCGGCGTGCAAAATATTTTCGAGCTCGTGGTCGAATCGCTCTACGACATGCTCGAGGGCATTGTCGGCAAGCACATGATCAAGCGGACCTTCCCGCTGCTGGCCACGATCTTCATTTTCATCCTGGCGTCCAACTGGTTTGGCCTCGTGCCGGGCGTGGGCACCATCGGCTTCGGTAAAATCACCGGCCCGTTCCACTCCATCGAGATGCAGCACCCGCTGTTGCGCCCCGCGAACGCGGACTTGAACATGACGCTGGCCATGGCCGCGCTCTTCACCGTGATATGGATCTGGTGGACATTCACCGAGACCGGCCCAATCAAATTTTTGAAGCACACTTTCCTGCCGAAGGGCGACTTGAGCGGCATGCTTTGGCTGTTCCTGCTCCCCATCTTCATGTTTGTGGGTGTCATCGAGGTGGTGTCGATCGGCTTCCGCGTGGTGTCGCTCTCCCTGCGACTTTTCGGAAATATCTTCTCGGGCGAGAATTTGATGCACACCATGGGCAACCTGGGCGACGCCCTGCCCGCGCCGCTGGCATATCTTTCCAGCGTCCTGCTGCCGCTGCCGTTCTTTTTTCTCGAGCTGCTGGTGGGATTCATCCAGGCGCTCGTGTTCATGCTGCTTTGTGCCGCTTATATCCAACTCTCCACTTCGCATGACGAGGAGGAGCACGAGCACTAGGAATTTTCCCGCCGGGACCATGCAACGCGTGGACGTCGGGAAGAACAACAACGAAAGGAAACCATGTTAATTCACATCCTGCCTATGGTGGCCCAGGCCGCCGAAACTGCAATCCCCCACCTTGGGGGCAGCGTGACTCTCGGCGGCGCCGGCCTTGGGGCCGGCATCGGCGTCGGTCTGGTTGGCGCAAAAGCCGCTGAGGCCGTGGGACGCAATCCCGGGTCGTTCGGCAAAGTGCTGATCATTTCGATCATCGGCATGGCGATCGCGGAAGCCATCGCCCTCTATGCCCTGCTCGTCATATTCTTGAAGAACTACTAACCCTTCAGCCGCCGCGCAGCCGTAAAAACTGCGCGGCGGCCTTTCGACGAAAGAAATCGATGAAAGAATTATTTGAAACATTTGGTGTCGAGTGGCCGAAATTCATCGCGCAGGTCATTCTCTTCATCATCGTTTATTTGATCCTGAAGAAATTCGCGTTTGACCCGATCATTGCGATGCTGGAAGAGCGCCGCAAGCGGATCGAGGAGAGCATGCTCAACGCGGAGAAAATCAAGCAGCAGCTCGCCGAGTCCGAGGCGCGCTACAAGGAAATCCTTTCGAAAGCGAACACCGACGCGCAGAAATTGATCGACGACGCGCGCTCCAGCAGCGCGATCATCGCCGAGCGCAAACAGCAGCAGGCCATTGCCGATGCGGAGCAGATCATCGCCAAGGCGCGCGAGGCCACGAATCTCGAGCACGACCGCATCTTGAGCGAGCTCAAGCGCGAAGTGGGCCGCCTCGTGGTGGACACCACCGCGAAGGTGACGGGCAAAGTTCTCACCACGGACGACCAGAAACGTCTTTCCGACGAGGCCGCGCGCCAAGTCACGGCCTGACATCACCCATGAAGCTGAACAAAGAGTCGCGGAAAATTTGCAAGGACCTGTTCCGGAATAGCTTCACGGACAAGAAACTGGATGCCCAAAAGGTCCGCGGTTTCGTGAGCATGATCGTGGAATCGAAGCCGCG
>DASZPK010000574.1:0-1775 GCA_035550335.1 Chthoniobacteraceae bacterium
GTGGTGCGGGTCGGTTTCCTTGTAGTCGTCGATCCATTCGAGGAGGCGCCCGGTCTGCAGGCTGATGCGGACTGGGGCGAGCTTGGCGAGGGCTGTTTCGCATTCCTTGCGGAAGTCCTCGTCGGTGTTCAAAATTTTGGAGGCTTCGATGCAATTGGTGAGGAGTTCGCGGACGATCATGAGGTCCATGGTCGCGCCGTAGGTGAACTCGGCCTGGTGGCCATCGGGGAGGAGGAAGCTGTTTTCGGGGGAGTAGGATGGGTTCGTGACGAGCTTGCCGGCGACGGGGCTGCCGGCGGGGGCCTCGACGAGGTAATCGAGGATGAATCGCGCCGCGCCTTTCATGAGCGGCCACGCGCGATCAGCGAGGAATTTTTTGTCGCCGGTGAAAAGAAAATGCTCGTACGGGTCACGCGCGAGCCACGCGGCGCCCATTGGCCACACGCCTTGCAGGCCGTCGGCGGGGGCGGTGAATCCCCACGGGTCGGTGAGGTGGTGGACAACCCAGCCGCGCGCGCCGTATTGCACGCGGGCGGTCTGCGCGCCCGAGACGGCGAGGGTGTCCATGAGGTCGTAGAGCGGTTCTTCGCACTCGGCGAGATTCGTAGTCTCGGCGGGCCAGTAGTTCATCTGGATGTTGATGTTCGTGTGGTAATCGGCGTTCCACGGCGGGTTCATCTGCCATGCCCAAAGGCCCTGCAAATTCGCGGGGAGGCCGCCGGGGCGCGAGGAGCTGATGAGGAGATAGCGGCCGAATTGGAAATAGAGCGCGGCGAGTGCGGGATCGGGCGCGCCGTTGTGGAACGCGGCGAGGCGGGCATCGGTGGGGAGCGCGGCGGAGGCGGGGTTTGCGGGGCCGAGGTCGAGGGTGACGCGGTTGAACAATGCCTGGTAGTCCTTGATGTGCATGGCCTTGAGGTCGTCGTAGGACAGTTTGGATACGGGATCGATCACCATCATCTCGCAGAAATCGCCCGGCCCCAGCAGGGGCGGTTGGGAATAGGGGGGAGCCGCCTCGATGTTGTGGATTGAGGCCAGCTTTTCGGCGACTTTTTTCAACCCCGGGTAATCGGTGGCGCCAGTGATTAACAATGTAACACCATTCGCGCCGGTAACGGCGAGCAGCCCGGCATTGTTTGATACGGACCCGCCGTCATTCACCGCGCACACCTCGGCGGCAAAATGGAGGCCGCGCTGCGTGCCGGTGGAATCCTTGCGGTCGATCTGGCCGGTGAGCAGAATGGCACGCGCGTTTTTGGGATCGGCAATGCACTGCGCGTCGCGCTCGCGTTTGAGCGTCATTTTTAAATTGATGCTTCCCGGTTTGTCGGCTGTGAAGCGGACGACGATGACGTTCCCGGGGGCGCTGGCGAACATTTCCCGGGTGTAATTCACGCCGCCGCTTGTGTACGAAACGCGCGCGATGGCGGTGGTGAGGTCGAGCGAGCGGATGTAATTTGACGCGCCTTCCGCGCCGGGGGCCTCGATAAGGAGTTCGCCGAGGGATTGGTACGGTTTCACGCCAGAGGGAGTGCCGAGCATGTTTGCGCCGGCGAGTTTTTCGGCTTCGTTGTTTTTGTTTTCGAAGAGGAGCTGGCGGACTTGGGGTAGGACTTGCAGGGCTTTCGGATTCGAGGCGTCGAGCGGGTAGCCGTCCCATAGCGAATCTTCATTGAGCTGGATGCGCTCGTCGGCGGCGCCACCGAAGACCATCGCGCCGAGGCGGCCGTTGCCCAGCGGGAACGCGGCTTCCCATATCGACGCGGGCTTGCGGT
>DASZPK010000575.1:0-5732 GCA_035550335.1 Chthoniobacteraceae bacterium
CAACGGATGTGTAACAACGTTTCTCCATCCAGCGTGGCCGTGCCGGCGGCCTCGCAGGGGATGTCGGTGAAATCCGCATCGAACGGGAGGTCCACATGGCCAAACGGGGCTTCGCCGCTCATGTGGCCGCCCTGCCACGGCGTGTCGCCGGCCTGGTACCGCACGACTCCGTTTACCGCCGCCAGCCGCTCCACGTAAGCCGGCTTCACGGTGAAGGTCTCCGCCACGAGGTCGAAATCGCCGCTGGGCCCCGCGAAAATCCCGTGCACGCGCCGGATGGCGTCGGGTTCGGCGTTTGCATTTGCACCGGCATTTGCCTTTGCGTTTGCGTCCGGCGCACGCACAGGCCGCACCGTGAGGTCCGCCTTCCATATGCCGGCGGACTTCATTGCCGCCATCGCTTGCGCGACCAGTTCATGCGCGCCGGGCGCCACGGCCGCGGGATTTCCGGGCGGCGGCATGATCTTCGCCCCGTCTTTGTTTACAGTGTCAAACATGGCGTACACCCTTGTGGCGGGCTGCACTTTTTCCAGGCGCCGCAGCACCGGCTTCCCGTCCTTCATCGACACCCAGTAGCTGCGCGACGGGTCGTCCGTGCCGGGGCCGAGCCCCGGTATGATCCGGAGCAGTGTCCACTCGCCGTCGCCTTCATCGCCCGGGCCGCCGTCGAGTTGCTCGATCTCCGCGCGCAGCATCCACGACGCGTCAGCGCCACCCTCCGCGAAATTCACGTGGTCGAAAAACATGCGGTCGATCCCGGTCTGCTTCGCCCAGTCGATGCCATTGGTGCTCGTCCAGAAATCAGTCCCCACCGCGATCTGCCGGAGCGTGTCGCCGTTCGCATACGTGATCGTGAGATCGAAATCCTTTCCCGCGATCAAGCCCCTCACGCGGACCCGCGTCTGCGGGCCAAAATTGAATATCCCCGCCGCCACCGCGTCCACGCGCCTCGTGGCCGATGCCGCATCGTCCAGCGCCCGCTCCGCGATTTCCTCCGGCGGCATGCCGGGCGCCGGCGCGGCCTCGCCCGGCATGTAATAGTAACGAATCTGCGCCGATTGCACGCGCTCCTTCCACGTGCATGCCAGCATTGTGATCCGCAGCAGCGAGCCGGCGCCGTCGAACGATTTCGTGTTGAACGTGCACCACACCTGGCCATTCGATCCATTCGCCGGCGGCGCGGGGTGCTCGCGCGTGAGGTCGTAATTGCCGTAGGGCGCATTCTCCTGCGTCTTCCAGACCAGCGCCCCTTCGCCCGACACGGCTGACGCCGGGTGGAGCGGACGCATCATCAACTCCACCGCCGTATCCAATTCCGCGCGCTGCTTTTCATCCGCCGGCTTCCCGGGTTTCCAGCGGTCGGCGGGATCGGGTTCGCTCCACGGCTTCCCCGGCTCGCGCACGAACACCGTGGCTTGCGGCGTCACGATCCGCTCCACAGCCGGGTAGTGATCATAACGAAACGACTCGCCGAACCCCAACTGCATCGTCGCGGAAAAATGCCCCTTCTGCGCGGTCTCCTGCGAAGCCGCGAACCATTTCTCCGCGCGCGCCCCGGCGAGGAGCCGTGGCAGATCGTTTTCGTAATCCGTCCGCGCCTTGTGCTTTATATCCGCCGCCGTTTGCGCATCCACGAACGCCCGCGCGGCATCGGTTGCCGGCTGCGCCGTCTTGAGCATCGCGACAATCGCGGCATCGAGCACCGCCTGGCCGTGCGCCGCCGCCGCGTCCGCCTGCTGCGCATCCGCCTGCGCCTGCGCCAGCGCATTTGCGAGGCCCGCATCGCCCGGGGCGGCAGCCGACTTCGCTTTCGCATCCTCCAGCGCCGCCTTTGCATTCGCCGCCGCCGCCTTCAAATCGCGGAGCGCCCGCGCGTTGTCGGCCACGAGCGCCTCCGCGTCCGATTTTTCCTGGTAGAGATCGTTAGCCTTCAAGCGCGCGGAATAAAGAACCGCCTGCGCCGCGCCATCCTCGTTTGCTAGTTGCGTCATCTTCGCCCTCTGCTCCGGCGTCGCCGCATCGAGATCATCGAGCTGCGCCCACACGCGCGGCATGACGCCAAAAACCGCCACGGCCACCGCGAAAATCCCCGCAAGCCAGCGCGCATTCATCACCGCCCAATTAACATCGAAACCGCGAAAACGGAAAGACGAAAGGATTTGCCGCGAAGAACGCAAAGATGGGAATGGATTTTTCCTTTGCGGCCTTTGCGCCCTTTGCGGTTAATTTCCCCCAGTGATTCAATACCAGATCATCGCCTGCTGCTGGCTCGCGTTCGTTTTCTACTGGCTTGTCTCCGCCTTCGCGGTGAAACGCGCCGCCGAGAAACAGCCCATCCGCGCCCGGCTCGCCCACCGCATCCCGGTGTGGATCGGTATTTTTCTGCTGTTCTCCGCGCGGTTCGACCCGCGGCCTCGGGTCATCATCCCGCACAGCCCGGCACCGCCTGGGTGGCCGCGGCGCTCACGGTGGCCGGGCTCGCCTTCGCTGTGTGGGCGCGGCGCACCATCGCCGACAACTGGAGCAGCGACGTGGAGTTTAAACAATCGCACAAACTTGTGCAACACGGCCCGTATGGCCTCGTGCGCCACCCCATCTACACCGGCCTGCTCCTCATGGTCCTCGGCAGCGCCATCGCCGGCGGGCGCGTCGCCTCGCTTCTCGCCGTGCCGTGCTTTTTCACCGGCTTCTGGATCAAGCTGAAAATGGAGGAGCGCCTCATGCTCCGCCATTTCCCGGGGGAATATCCCGGTTACCAGCGCCGCGTGAAGGCGCTCGTGCCGGGGGTGTTATAGGCGGAATATTAACCGCAAAGAGCGCAAAGGACGCAAAGACAGGAAGGGATTTTTCTTTGCGTGCTTTGCCTCCTTCGCGGTTCAATTCCTACGGCATGGCCCGCGGCATCGTAGGGAAGATCATTTCCTTTCCGCCGGCGAGGCGGTATTCCCAATTGTAAAACCGGCGCGCGGGCGGCGCGTGCTTCATCAGCGAGATTGAAGGCTCGAGGGCCAGGAATTCCAGCCGGTATTTGAACGGCAGCGAGTCGTAGGCCGGATGGTTGCCCCAGAACGGCTCGCCATTCACGCTCATGACATCGTCATCCATCCGCGAAAACCACGCCGCGAGAAACCCCGGCAGCACGAGCAACACCGCGAGCGCCAGACACACAACAACCGCAGCCGCCGTCTGCCACGCGTGCGGTTTGCGCGTCCCGGTGGCCGGGGTTTGTGTAACAGTGTTGTCCGTTTTCATTGCGTGGGAATCTCAAAATGTCCAGACACGGCCGCCGGCCATGCGGTATTCCCAAAAGTAAAACCGGTTCATCGCGTCGGAGTGCGCCGCCACCCAGCCCGAGGGGGCGAGCAGCACCCATTCCGCGCGCTCCTTGAACGTGTGCGGATGGTCAGGCGGCATTTTGTCCCAGCCAACCAGAGCCCCGTAGTAAATGGACTCCATCGAAAATGCCGCCGCCACGAATCCCGGCAGCGCCAGCCACACCATCGCCACGGCCACAATAGCCGTGGCGGCGACGCTCCCCGCATGGCCGCGCCGTTTTTCGCCTGCATTTTCCGTCCCGGTATTCATGGCTCGCCCGCATTCATGGGACCACCGGGGGGTGAAAATCCCTGCCGCCCGCGAGATGGTATTCCCAACCGTAAAACCTGCGGACCGCCATGGAACGATCCATCGCCCAGCACGAAGGGAGCAGGATGCAACATTGCGCCCGCTGGCCTGCGGAATAATTCCTCCAGCCCAGCTTGACTTGCATATCCCACACCACGATTCCATCCATCGAATAAAATGGGGACCAGTTATTGCCCGGGGAACCCATCCGCGAAAACCACGCCGCAAGAAACCCCGGCAGCACGAGCAGCACCACGAGCGCCACGCCTGCGATCGCAGCCGCCACGCTCCGTGCGTGGCTGCGCCGTTTTCCATCCGCGTTTTCCGCATTGCTGTTCATAACAAACGCGCATGCAGGATGACTCCGCTTCCGTTCAAGCGCAAGCCGGGGGGAATTATTCACCACGAAGGCACGAAGACACAAAAAAGCCAGGAGCCTGGTTGTGTGTCCCAGTGATTGCCTTTGCCTTTATCTTCGTGCCTTTGTGCCTTCGTGGTGAAATCACTCCCCTGTCCCGCACGACCACACCAGCGCGCGGCCCGCGCCTTTGCGGCGCACGAGGCCGATCTCGGTTTCCAGGCGGCGCGTCCACTCGGGGCATGGGCGCTCATAGGGAAGCGCGAGGCCGTCGCGCAGCTCGCCCCACGTCATCCCGCCGCGTTTCTGCTGCCGGTGTAACTCCGCGCGGATCGTGTCCCGGAATTTCTCGTAAGTCACAGTGCCTTGTTTATACCGGCACGGCGCGACGAATCCCAGCCTTATTGAAAGGGCGCCATCGCCGCATCCATGCCGCCCGCGAGATGGTATTCCCAACTATAAAACCTGCGCACCGCCGGCGAATGCGACATCGCCCAGCCCGAAGGGAGCAGCAGGTAGTTGCGATATGGCTGGCTTGGGGGACTATCCAGCCATCCCGGATCCATATCCCACCGCGCCTCTCCATTGATCGAGTAAGGGCCCGCACGGGTCAAGTAGCCGCCGCCCGTGGGCCGCACCCTCGAAAACCACGCCGCGAGAAACCCCGGCAGCACGAGCAGCACCACGAGCGCCACGCACAAAACCGCAGCCACCGCGATCTGCCACGCGTAGCTCCCGCGTTTCGTCGCATCCGCAGTTTCCGGTTCGGGTTTCATGTCGTTTTTGGCCGGTCTTATGGAGGCGGGGGATCTGGATCGGCAGCCAGCTTCAACTCCAGGCCGCCCGCGAGGCGAAACTCCCAGCCGTAAAACTTGCGCGCCGTCCTCGAATGCTTCATCGCCCAGCCCGAGGGGAAGAGGAGGCAATCGCAACCTTTGTCCTGCCATGTCGTGGAAAAAGCGTGCCAATCCGCATGCAATCTCAAATCCCACCACGCCACGCCGTTGATCATGAATGGGGGTCCGTGGTAGGCAATCGGCCCGCTTCGCCCCGCCCGCGAAATCCACGCCGCGAGAAACCCCGGCAGCACGAGGAACACCGCGAGCGCCGCGAACATAGCCGACGCGGCCGCGAACTGCCACGCGTGGCCCCCGCGCCCCTTCGTGCCCGCATTTTCCGTATCGCTGTTCATAACAACGCGCCCGCAGCATCGCCGAATAGCCGCTTCCGATCAATCGGTAACGATCACAGATCCCCGGTCAGCACATCCTTGCCGCCCGCGCGATGGTATTCCCAATTGTAAAACAACCGTATGGCTTGGGAGCGCTGCATCAGCCAGCCCGAGGGGATGAGCAGGTAGTATGACACCCGCTCGTTTGCGTGATAATACCTCCCGTTGGCCAGCTCGACATGCCATCCCCACTCGACCATCCCATCCTCCGAAAAACAGCTGGCCTCGGGCCGGTTCGAGCACCACGCCGCGAGAAAACCCGGCAGCACGAGCAACACAACGAACGCCGCGACCAGCACCGACGCGCCCGCGATCTGCCACGCGTGGGCCCCGCGTTTCGTCGCATCCGCATTTTCCATTTCACTTTTCATGGTGAACGCACGCGCCGGGTCAATCCATTTCAATCCATATCTCCGCTCCCCCGGCGGCGTGATACTGCCAGAGGTAAAACCGGCGCATGGCCGGCCAGCGCTCCATCAGCAGGCCGGAGGGGGCCAGCGCCAGGGATTCCGCGGGGTA
>DASZPK010000576.1:0-4486 GCA_035550335.1 Chthoniobacteraceae bacterium
CGTGTATTTTTCCATCCACGGGACGGCCTTTTTGTCCTCGAGGTCCATCCAGTGGCCCTTGCCCGCGTGGAGCTCCGTGAAATGGATGTAGCCCTGGGGGTCGTCGTGCTGGAGCGCGTCCAATTTTTTGCCCCACTCGGCGGCGACATCGTTGCGGTGATAGGCGGCGTCGTTTGCGCCGACCTGGATGGCGAAGGGGACATTGCGCAGGCCGAGGGGCGAGGCGTCGTTCGGGTGGCCGGCCATCATCGAAGCGGCGGCCCAATCATCGGCCATGCGCGGGGCGAGTTGGTAAACGCCGTCACCGCCCGCGGAATAGCCGAGGATGTAGACGCGGTTGGGATCGACATTTTCGAACGCGACAAAATCCTCGATGAGGCGCGCGAAGAAAACATCGACTGGCGCCTGGTGCCACATGTCCCACGCATCGGTCGGCGCGCGCGGGGCGACGTAAATTCCCTCAGTGGGGCTGTAGGCTTTGCCGAGCTCGATTTGATTGTGCCACTGCTCGTCATTCACCGCGGTGGGCGCGCCGCCTCCGCCGTGCATCGAGATGAAGAGGCTTCTGCCGTGGGGTGAACCGACGGGCGGCGGGGTGCCGAAGGAGAGCCAGTCGAATTTCATTTTTTGCCCGTTCATCTCGATCACCTTCGCCTGCATCTCGGCGGCGCGGGTTTGTTTCAGGGAGGCGACGCGGTCTTTCCAAAGGGCGTCCAACGCGGAGGAGGCGGCGGCTTTGTCGAGCGGCGTGGTTGCGAAAGCGGCGCCGGCCAGCGGCGGCCTTTTGTCGCGCGGCTGGGCGAGCCATTGGGCAAGGGCGGCCAGTGGAGACCGGGGGTTGTCGGCGCGCGCATGGGATCCTGCTGCCAGGAGGAGCGCCAGCGCCGCGATGCAAACGTTTGTTTTACAACTGCTGCGCTTCATTCGTTACAATTTCGGCAGGCGCTTGGGGCGCCACACGGGATTCGAGAGGCTGCCTTGGGAGGTGTACTCGAAGAGCTTGCCGACCGGGTTCACGAGCACGCCCATGAGGCCGCTGGCGTTGAGGCGGATGTCGAAGTCCATGCTGTCGTCGAGGAAATAGATTTTGCCGCCGCCGAGCATGTTGAAGCCGCGGCCCTGCACCGCGAAAGTCCTGGAGGGAATGTCGATGGCGCCGTTCGCGATGTGGAAATCGGCGGAGGCCTTGCGCGCGACGTCGTAGCCGAGGCCGGGCACGAGCGAGTTCATGATTGAGGTGAAGGGGCCGAGGAAGGGGATGGCGAAGACGTTGCCGTTGGTGACGGTGACCTGGCCCTCGCCCTGCATGTTGCGGGCGTCGTCGCCGCGCCCGGTGAATGTGTAACTCCCGTTTAACTCCCCGTGCGAGTTGTCGTAATCGAAATAAAGCTTGGTCAGCTTTTCGAAGTTCACGTTTTTCACGGTGACGTTCGCGCTGTAGCCGGACGGACCGGACCCGAGCGGGATTTCAGCGCCGCCCTGCATGCGGCCATCGAAGATCGCGGCGTTCACGTTTTGCAGCGAGAGATGGCCGTCGGTGAACAGGAGCCGGCCGGAGATGCTCGATGCGGAGAGGTTTTTCTTGATGAAGGTGTAATCCATCCCCTGCGGCGCATCGACGAGGATTTCGAGGCTGGTGTTTTTGCCGCCGGCGAATTGCACGACGCCGTTGATCGAGAGGTTCGGGTGGCCCTTGAAGCGGTACGGGGCGACGTAGCGCGGCATGTCGGGATTGTCGAGCCACGGGGCGACTTCCGAGGGCAGGAGCGTGCTCTTGATTTTATCGAGGCGGATCTCATGCTTCGCGAAATCGTACGTGAATGCGCCGGTGGCGACGCCCTCGCCCCGTGTAATGGTGAGGTTCTGGTAGGAGACGGCGCGGTCCTTGATAAAGAGGTTGCATTGCGCGCTGTCGAAGCGCGAATGCCGCAGCGAAGTCTGCCCGAGCTGGAGTTGCGCGGTGACCACGCACTGGTCGAAATCGAGCGAGGGGCCGCGCACGGTGAGGTTCTGGACGTGCGGGGGATCGATGAACTCGATCTGCGCGAACGTGTCGGCCGCCTTGCCGGAAAGGATCTGCTTGAGAAAATTCAGGTTCAGCGTGCTCTGTGCGTCCACGCGGAAATCGCCCGGCAAATTGCCCGGCACCAGCATTGCCTTGGCCGTGAGCGTGCCGGAGGGGTGCGTGAGCACCACGTCGCGCGCGAACCAGCGGTCGCCATCCCATGCAAAATTTGCGTTGAAGCTGTTGAAATGCTCCGTCTTGAAACTGAATCCGCCGAATGCGACATGCCCTGTGACCGTGAAGGGGGGCGAGTTCTGCGCGTTGCGCCGCGCGGAAATCTCGACGTCGGGCGCGTCGCGGAACGTGAAATCATCGAGCGCCGGCCAAAGGCCGAAGGCGTGCGAGACCTTCTGGATGTCGAGCGTCGAGTGGAGCCGCAGCTCGCCGGCGCCCGTGGAGGTGTCCCACTCGCCGCTGGCATCGAGCGTGCCGCCGCGGGAATTCCCGGGGCGCGAATCCCCGGCGACGCACCGCTGGAGGTTGATCGTGCCGTTCTGGTAATTGGCCACGGCGTCCAGGGAATCCAGCATGTAATTGCCGCTCTGGATTTTTTCGCCGTGGAAGGTCGCCTGCACGAAGAAGCTTTTCAAATCGGCGGCGTCGCCGTTGAACTCGATGTCGAGCTGCGGGCTGCCGCCCTCGAACCGGAGTGAAACAATGTTATTCAGCAGGTCGCCGAGCCATTTCACATCCGCCACTTTTCCATGGGCGCCGCCGGCCGAGAAATGGAACGCCTCCGGGTTGGCAACGTTCCCTTTCATCGTGACATGCAGCCCGTAGATGTTCGCGTCGGCCTTGGTGAGGTCGAACAGCCCCTGCGAAATCAGCACGCGCGCGTTGAGGTTCGAGATCTCCACGCGCGGGCTGGCGGGGTCCATGGGATTGACCGGCAGCGTGAGCTTCGTGTTGCGCAAATCGACCCCCTTGAGAAACGGTTTGTGCTGGAGGAGGTGCGAGTAATCGACATCGAGCACCACCTGGCTGATGACCGCCACGGGGAATTTTGTGCCGGTGGTGGTGTTGATCTGCACGTCGCGCGCGATGAGCCCGTGGAACGGGTCGAGCGTGAGCCGGTTGATCGACACCGAGAGGCCGTGCTTCCCGAACTCGGAGTTCACGTATTGCCGCCATTCGCGGGTGAATCCGCGGCGGTTGATGTACCCGCCGCCCCACGCTATGGCGACCACCAGCGTGATCGCCACGGCGCGCAAGATGGTTTTCAGAATCCGGCGCATGGTGTGTGCAAACTCGTTTTAAATAGGCCGAACGCAAACATTCTTTTTGCATCCGCGGGGAAGTTCTAGCGCGATATCTTGATGGAAGGAAGTGCAAATGGCATGCGCCGTGCTCATTAAAAAGCCCCGATGATCCAAGCGAATTGCCGGGACCGGTTCACAGCCGCGGATTTCGATTTCGTCGTGAAGACGCTCGCAAGATCTCCGCGGGATACGGTGAGCTTACAGGAGCTTTTGACCGATGGCGATGTGCGCGACGCCGTGCTCGACCACGATTCGCTCGCCGACGCCATCCTCTCGCTGCCGAGCCATCTGACCATTTCGAGCCACCTGTACTTCTACGTTTTGACCAGGCGTGTATTAAAAGAGACAGGGATCGCCGACCGGAGGATCGCCGATTACATTGCCTCGATGCTGGAGACTTTTTCGCGCACCGCCCGCATGAAATCGCCCGTGGATGCGCAGAGCGGGCCGATCCAATATCTCTCCGACATGCTCCTCGCGCTCGACAAGGCCACGCCGTCGCAGACCTTTTTGCTACGCGCCCACGTGGGCAACTACGCGCTTTTCATCACCGGGATATTCCGGGAATGCATCGAGCGGCGGAGCAAGCGCGGCGCGCCCGATTTTTCGTTCTACGAGGAGACGGGGCGGATGAATTACAAGGTCGTCGCTTCCCACGCGGTGGCGCGCAGTTGCGACCTGGCGGACATCTTCGAGGCGCTGGCCGGCCAGTTTCGCGAAATCCGCCTCGCTCTCAACCGTCTTTCCGATTCGCTCATCAATCTCGACGACGACGCCCGCATCCCGCTGCTCGGATGACGACGACCTCCACCACACTTTTCAGCGAAATCCAGCGTCTGTTCGAGAGGACCTACGCCCAGGTGGGGATCAATCTCGAGGAGTGCCTCATCGACCGCGGTCGGTGCGGGCAGCTCAGCCGGCTCGCCGGGGCATCGGCGCGCGAATTGAGCGACCTCGCGCGCACGTTTTTGCGCACATCGGACGACCGGCTTTACGTCGGCATCTACTACTCGCGGTGGCTCATCGAGCAGCTTGAAAAACACGACCCGCGCAACGGCGTGGGCGAATCGAACATCCGCCAGCTCATCGCCTTCGTGGAGGAGATCAACCACGCGCTGCATGCGTCGCTGCAATTCAAGGCCGGCCGGCGCGAGATCCACAG
>DASZPK010000577.1:0-4385 GCA_035550335.1 Chthoniobacteraceae bacterium
GGCGCCCCTCCACGCTCGAGGAACTCCCCCAGGCCCCCGAGCACCTCGGCGCGCTGCAACCGGTGCGGCAGCGCATCTTTCTCCAGCCCCATGGCGGGCTGTGGATATTCGCGCTCGAATGGCCCGCGAGCGTGCCGCCCCGCACGGTGAGCTTGTGGGGGGACGTCCTGCGTTCGGACAAGGAACTCTTCGGCCAATGGCGCTATGAGGTGACCTCGTACCGCGCCAACCGCCAGGGCCAGCTCAGCGAGGACGAGATCAATCACTGCCTCAGGCAACTCCCTTCCGGCATCTCCGCGCAGGACTGGGAACTGGCGCGCTCATTGAGCGCCGGGTTGCGGGACCCGCGCGAGATCGTTGCGCGCGGGCTCGCTTATTTTCACGAGCAAAAATTCATCTACACGCTCAACCCCGGCAAATACGAGGGGAAGGAGGCGCTGGATGAATTCCTGTTCCGGCGGCGGAGCGGATTTTGCGAGCATTACGCCGCGGCGTTCGGCACGCTCATGCGGCTGGCGGGCGTCCCATCGCGGGTCGTGCTCGGCTATCACGGCGGGCAGTTCAATCACCTTGGAAAATATGTCATCGTTCATCAATCCGACGCCCACGCCTGGTGCGAGGTCTGGATCGAGGGCAGGGGATGGGAGCGCGCCGACCCGACCGCATCGGTGGGCGAAGGCGATATCGCCGATTTCGTGGACATGCGCAATGCCGCGACCGCGAGCGCGCCGGACAGCGCCGGCTTCGGCTCGGGCGCGTGGGACCGGCAGCCCTTCCTGCGCAACATCCGGCTGGCATGGGACGCTGTCACTTACGCATGGGACTCGCGCATCGCGGATTTCGACGATGAAAACCAGCGGGCGTTCTTTTTCAATCTCCACTGGCCCGATGCGAGGCCGCTCCGTCTGCTCGTGTGGCTCGCGACCGCGCTGTGCTGCCTGCTTGGCCTGCAGGCGCTCTGGACGTGGTGGCGCACACGCGTGCGGCGCGATCCGCTGAAGGTGGATTACGAGCGCTTTTGCAAACGCATCGCCGCGCATGGCGTCACGCGCCAGCCGTGGGAGGGGCCGGCGACATTCGCCGAGCGCGCGGCCGTGGAATTGCCTGCGCAGGCCGCGCAAATCCGCTACGCGGCGGATCTTTACGTGATGCTGCGTTACTCGCCCGATCCCGGCGAGCGTGGGCGGGCACTGAAGGAATTCCGCAAAATGGCGCGTGTGTAAAAATCGCGCGGCGCGTCCGATGTCAGTTTTCGGGCTTTGACATTCGAGCTTGTTTCGTTCCCTCAAGGAGGGATCATTCGAGCTTCGTCATTATGCCCAACCGTCTCGCCCGAGAAAAATCACCGTATCTCCTCCAGCACGCGGAAAACCCCGTGGACTGGTTCCCATGGGGCGAGGAGGCTTTTGCAAAGGCGCGCGAGGAGGGGAAGCCGATATTCCTCTCGATCGGCTACTCGACCTGCCATTGGTGCCACGTGATGGCGCACGAGTCATTCGAGAACCCCGCCATTGCGAAAATCATGAACGAGCATTTCGTCTGCATCAAACTCGACCGCGAGGAACGGCCCGATGTGGACAAGGTCTACATGACCTTCGTGCAGGCCACGACGGGCGGCGGCGGCTGGCCGATGAGCGTGTGGCTCACGCCGGGGCTGAAACCGTTTTTTGGCGGGACCTATTTTCCGCCGGAGGACCGCCATGGGCGGCCCGGTTTTCCCACGGTGCTGCTGCGCGTGGCGGAGGTCTGGACCAAGGACCGCGCGCGCGTGGAGGAGCAGGGGGAGCAGACCGCCGGGTCGCTGCGCGATTTTGCCGCGGCCGAACCCGCGGGCGGCGCATTGCCGGGGCGCGAGGCCTTGCGCGCGTGTTACGGGCAATTCTCCCGCAGCTTCGACGAGGAGGATGGCGGCTTCGGGCGCGCGCCGAAATTCCCGCGTCCCGCCGCGCTGAATTTCCTGCTGCGCTTTCACGATCTCGAAGGCGAAAAGCGGGCGCTCGACATGGCGCTTTTCACGCTCCGCAAAATGGCGGAGGGCGGCATGCACGACCACCTCGGCGGCGGCTTTCACCGCTACTCGGTCGACCGGTTCTGGCACATCCCGCATTTCGAAAAAATGCTCTACGACCAGGCGCAACTCGCGCTCGCATATCTCGATGCCTTCCAAATCACGTGCGAGCCGTTTTACGAGTATGTCGCGCGCGATATTCTCGATTATGTCCGCCGCGACATGACCGATGCGGGCGGCGGCTTTTATTCCGCCGAGGACGCCGACAGCTTGGTTGAACACGGTAAAACAGAGCACAGCGAGGGGGCGTTTTATGTCTGGACGAAAAAGGAAATCGACGACGCCCTCGGCGCGGATGCGGAGGTCTTCAACCGCGTGTACGGCGTGGAGGAGCAGGGGAATGCGCCGCAGGGGAGCGATCCGCAGGGGGAATTCGAGGGCAAAAACACGCTCATCCGCCGCATGACGGATTCGGAGGCCGCGCGCTTTTTCAAAAAGGACGAGGCGGAAATCGCCGCTTCGCTCGCGGGGTCGCGCCAGAAACTTTTCGAGCTGCGCGCCCGCCGCCCGCGCCCGCATCTCGACGACAAAATCATCACCGCGTGGAACGGCCTCATGATCTCCGCATTTGCGCGCGCTTACGAAATCCTGGACGACGACTCGTATCTCGCGGCTGCGATGACGGCCGCGCATTTCCTGCGCTCGCATCTCGTGCGCGATGGCGGACTCCTCCGCAGCTATCGCGACGGCTCGGGCGAAGTTCCCGGGGTCGCCGATGATTACGCATTTCTCATCCAGGGCCTGCTCGACCTCTACGAAGCCTCGGCTCAAATCGAATGGCTCCAGTGGGCGCTCGACCTCCAGCAGCGCCAGGACGCGCTTTTCGCCGATGCGCAAAACGGCGGCTGGTTCAGCGCCCGCGGCGACGACCCGCACATCCTCATCCGAATGAAGGAGGATTACGACGGCGCCGAGCCTTCGCCGAATTCCGTCGGCGCGCTCAATCTCCTGCGCCTCGCCGCCATGACCGGCGACGATTCGTTCCGCGTGCGCGCCGAAAAAGCCATCGCCGCGTTTTCCGCGCAATTGCAGCGCGTCCCCGTCGCGATGCCGCAAATGCTTTCATCGCTCATCTTCAGCCTCGCGCACCCGAAGCAAATCGTCATCGCCGGCAAACCCGGCGCCGCCGATACGCGCGCGCTGCTTCGCGAAGTGCGCGCCCATTTCATCCCGGGCAAAATCGTGCTCCATGCCGACGGCGCGGAGGGCCAGGCGTTCCTCGCCATAAAAAACGAATTCATGGGATCGATCGCTCCCATCGGCGGAAAAGCCGCGGCCTACGTATGCGAAAAATTCACCTGTCGCCTGCCGGTCGCCGATCCCGCCCGGCTGCGCGAGCTTCTCGCGAAAACGCAAGGAGATGGCGTTTAATAGTCGCCTTCCCCCGGCTGCGGGTGGCGGTCGGGCAGAAACAGAAGGATCAGCAACCCCACGAGGGTGATTGAAAACAGCCCGAGCCAGGCAGGGTAGCCTTTGCCCCGAGAGTAAACGCACGCGCCGATCATGAAAAGCGCGATCGCGATCCAATGCATCACGCCCGCGGCGATGATGACTCCGTGCGGAGTGTCCGGCGAAAGCAGCACTGGAAGCATCCATGCCGCGACAAAAAAGAACGCGCCTGCGGACAGCATGCCCACAGCCGGTGTGCGATGTGAAACAATCATAGGCCTCCGTTCAACGGCAATGCTATCCGCGCATCCGTGGGAAACCAGCATAAACTGGCGCGCGCCCTTGCGTTCTCACGCCACTCTGCGCGAAACGCCCGCGACCTTCAGCGCATAGCGCCGGCCGCGGAATGCGAGGCGCATTTTTACGCCGAATGCCTTTGCAAGATGACGCGACGTGAGTGTCTTTTTCATTTCGCCGGAAGCCAGCGCCCGCCCGCCTTTCAAGATCAGCGCGTGCGAAAACACCGGCATGATCTCCTCGACATGGTGCGTCACCAGCACCAGCGCGGGGGCGCTTCTCCGTCGCCCGAGCCGCTCGATGAATTGCAAAAAATGCTCGCGCGCCACCGGGTCGAGCCCGGCGCACGGTTCGTCGAGGATGAGCAGGCGCGGCTTCGCCATGAGAGCGCGCCCGATGAGCACGCGCTGGCGTTCCCCTTGGGAGAGCACGCGCCACGGGCGCTCTGCGAGGTAAAGGCACTCCGTCTGCCGCAGGATGCGCGTCGCCTCGCGGCGGTCGCGCGCAGTCACGCGCCCCCAGAAATCGATCATCGCGTATTTGCCGCTCACCACCGATTCGAGCGCCGGCTCCTCGTCCGCCATGCGCTGCCGCACCGACGAGCTCACTAGACCGATGCTCTTGCGCAGCT
>DASZPK010000578.1:0-3891 GCA_035550335.1 Chthoniobacteraceae bacterium
CGACCTTGCACGCTACGCAATCGGTGTGCGGCAATCGCTCGCGGGCATCTCCAACCCTGTCCTCACGCAGGCGATGACGCGTGAGATGCTGAAGAAGCAGAAAGACCACGATGGCTTGGGCGTATTCCTCGCGGGCAGCGGGAACACGATCCGCTTTTTCCATGACGGGCGCAACGCTGGATTTGACGCCATGGTGATTGCCTGCGCCACCGGAGGGAAGGGAGCCGTCGTCATGATCAACGCGAATGACAATTCGGGCTCGGTCCTGGCGATCATGACGCTCATCGCCAAGGATTATCAATGGCCGGGAACCGCGCCTTCGTCCTCGCCAACTCCGGTTGCCGAGCCGCTATAATTTTCACGATGGATGAACCGCCATCCGCCCGTCCTGGCTTGGCAAAATCACGCGAGCGGGTATTGTTTCCCCATCCGGGAGAGGCCCGGCAAGCGGATGATTCTTCATTATGAAAACCATCGGATTCAACCAGCCCCTCTACATCCAGCCATTCGACCACCGCGGTTCCTTTGAGACGAAAATGTTCGGCTGGCACGGCGAACTCAATGCCGCCCAGACCGCGGAGATCGCGGCCGCCAAGCGCGTGATCTACGACGGCTTTCTCCTCGCCGTCGAGCAAGGCGTGCCGCGCGAAAAGGCCGGCATCCTCGTGGATGAGCAATTCGGCGCGGAAATTCTCCGGGACGCGAAGGCCGCCGGATTCCGCATCGCGTGCCCAGCGGAGAAATCGGGGCAGGACGAGTTCGATTTCGAATACGGCGCCGACTACGTCGCGCACATCGAAAAATTCCAGCCCGATTTTTGCAAGGTGCTCGTGCGGTATAATCCCGAAGGGGACGCTGCGTTGAACCGCGAGCAGGCCGCGCGCCTCAAGGCGTTGTCCGACTATCTCCATGGGAAGAGCCAGAGCCATTTCATGTTCGAACTCCTCGTCCCCGCGGAAAAGGCGCAGCTCGAGAGCGTGAAGGACGACAAAAAAGCTTACGATCTCGAACTGCGCCCCGCGCTCATGGTGCGCGCCATCGAGGAATTGCAGGATGCAGGCGTGGAGCCCGATGTATGGAAAATCGAGGGGCTCGACCGGCGGGAGGATTGCGTGAAAATCGTCGACGCCGCCACGCGCGGCGGGCGCGCCCAGGTCGGCTGCATCATCCTCGGCCGCGGCGAGGACGACAAAAAGGTCCACGAATGGCTCGCGATCGCGGCGAGAGTGAAAGGGTTCATCGGGTTTGCCGTGGGGCGCACCGATTTCTGGCAGCCGCTCGTCGATTTCCGCGCGAAGAAAATCAGCCGCGACGAAGCCGTGCGCGAGATCGGGCGCCACTATGGGGAGCTGGTGCGGCTGTTTGAGACTTCACGCGCCGCGTAATCTTTGCTCGAGCTTCTCCTCGTGACGAAACTCCATTTCGTCACGCACTTGTCAGCGCAACTCCATTGCGCCGAAGTGACGCACCGCCAGGGGCAATGGAGTTGCCCTGACAAGTGGGTTCCGCAATAGAGTTGCGGAACCAGGTCGCAAGCGTTGCAACGAGTTCAGTCCCCGTATCCGCCGGGATTGGCCACGTGCCACGCCCATGCGCTCTCGACGATTTTGTCGATGGACTGGAACTTCGGCTGCCAGCCCAGCTCGCGCTGGATTTTTTGCGAGCTTGCGATGAGCTTTGGCGGGTCGCCGGGGCGGCGCGGTTTTTCGACGGCGGCGATTTTTTTGCCGGTGATTTTTTCGCAAGCGGTGATCACCTCGCGCACGCTGGTGCCGCCGCCGGTGCCGAGATTGTAGTGCGCGCTCCCAGCCGCGCCGAGCGCGAGGATGTGCGCCTGGGCGAGGTCGAGGATGTGGATGTAATCGCGGATGCAGGTGCCGTCGGGCGTCGGGTAATCGGTGCCGTAAATTTCCACGTGCTCCTTCTGCCCGAGCGCCACCTTGAGGACGTTTGGGATGAGATGGGTCTCGATGCGATGGTCCTCGCCGAAACGGCCCGAGGCGCCCGCGGCGTTGAAATAGCGCAGCGCCACGAATTTGACGCCGTGGATTTCGTCGTACCAGCGGAGGATTTTTTCGAACGCCAGCTTGGATTCGCCGTACGGGTTGATCGGGAGTTGCGGCAGCGTCTCGTCGATCGGCACGCGGGCCGGCGGGCCGAAGGTCGCGCAGGTCGAGGAGAACACGAATTTTCTGCAGCCGGCCGCCACCATGCCGTCAAGAAGGTTCAGCCCGCCGTAAATGTTGTTGCGGAAATATTTCGAGGGGTTCTGCATCGATTCGCCCACGAGGGCGTTTGCCGCGAAGTGCATCACCGCTTCGGGGCGCGCCCGCTCGAGCGCGTCCTCGATGTCGCACCGGTTCTGCAGGTCGCCCGTCACGAGCGCGGCGCGGGGGTCGACCGCTTTGCGGTGGCCTTCGGTAAAATTGTCAAAGACCGTCACCGTGTGCCCGAGGTTGATGAGCTGCTCCACGCAGATGCTGCCGATGTATCCGGCGCCGCCGGTGACGAAGATTTTCATTTTGGATAAGAGCCAGCCGATAATCCCCGGCTGGCCTCGTTGCAAGTTATTTCCTCGCGCGCCGTCGCACTCATTTCCATCGCCCCTGCCGGGGCTCAAGTTTGTGTACGCGGTTCCACCGGGGTTAATCACCCCCGGCTAATATCCGTCGCTCCGCCGGAGCTCGAGAGCGGCGTTTTCCCGGGTTGAAAAATCCGCTACCTGAAAATGCAGCTCGCGAGCATGGCGCGCAACCCCCACATCAGCCCGAGGTTGCCGGCGATGAAAAAGAGGGTGAACAGCCGCCCGTGGGCCCGTATCAGCTCGACGTTAAACGCGAGTGTTACAGGCAGCACCGCGCGGCAGTAGGCGATCTCCTCCTCGCTCGTGTTCATGCAGATCATCATGAGCGAGAAAATCACCCCCATCCGCCAGAATGCCGAGCCCGGCGCGGGGCGCACCGCGAAGTAGGCCACCTGCGCGAAAAGCGAGAGCGGCGCGAGCAATTCCCATGTGTTCCATTCCTGGACTGTCACCACCGCGAGGTAGGCGCGCACATGCTCCCAGCCGCGCGTCCATTCCTTTCCGGGATCGCGCAGCGCTTCGCTCCACGAAAGCATCGGGCGCGACCAGGGATATTGCCACGGCGTGTGAGTGAAGACATACCACTTGCCCGCGAAATATTTCGCCCACCCCGTGAACGGCACGACAAACGGGTGCGTGTCTTCATTCATCTTGCCAAACACATGCGTCACCCACGCCACCCACAGCACCATCGGCGCGAGCACCGCCGCGGTGCGCCCCGCCAGCACGAGCCATTCCTTCATCGTTTTGGGCGGCGGCCACGCAAACCGCACCAGGTAAAGCGCGGAGGTCTCTCGCGCCAGCACCGCCAGCGCCAGCGCCGGGGTCGCCCCGGTTGCGGCGAGCGCCCCGGCGTAAAAAAGCAGGACCGTCGCCGGCAGGTCCGTGAGCGCGCGCTGGAGCGAAATGATCGCGCCGGTCGTGAACACCGTGGCGAGGATGCACAAATAATCGCGCACGGTCTTCGCCTTGAGGAGCCGCGCCATCCCGATCATTAGCGCGTACCAGAAGAACAAATTCAGCAGCGCATACGCCTCCAGCACCGCCGCCGGTTTTCCAAACCCGAGCACATAAGACATCACCGGCATCAAAATCCGGCGCGAGCGGTACGACGGCATGTCCAGCGCCAGCTTCAAATCCGGGTCGGTGAGCGCCGGGTGGATCGCCACCTGCGCGTAAAACTGCCCGTCATATCCGGCCACCGAGGTCCGCGGCACATCCAGCGCCTTCACCTCGGGCAGCGAGATGTCCGCCTTGTTCCGCCCGAAGAAAATCGCCTGCGAAAAATAGGGGCGCGCGCCGTGATG
>DASZPK010000579.1:0-11238 GCA_035550335.1 Chthoniobacteraceae bacterium
CAAAATCGACAGCAGCGCGGAGCGCTGCTGTCGCCCTGAGCGTAGCGCAGCGGAGTCGAAACTCGACTCTGGGAGAGGCAGAGGGGCGAGGGCTGCAACCCTCTCAACGCAACCCTAGGCATCCCTCCCTCATCCCGCCCAATGCCAATCCGCCTTGTAAAACCATCCCCGCCAGCTTATCATTTCCCCATGATTGCAGCGGAAGTCATCGAAAAAATCAAAGCCCTGTCCCCGGAGGACCAGGCCAAAGTCGCGGAGTTTTTGCGCGAACTTTCCTCCGAGCAATCAAGCTCCGCCCCGCGAATCATGGAAGACTCCGCGTTCAAAAAAGCCGCGGACTCCACATTTGCCAAACACGACGAGCTCCTGAAAAAACTGGCCCAGTGAGCGAGCCCATTTTTTTGGAGTTCGAGCAGATACTGATTCTGCACGAAAGGTCTTTGCGCGCCTATGGCGGAAGCAGCGGCATCCGCGACGAAGGACTGGTTCGCTCCGCCGTTTTCCAACCGCAGAATGATTATACTATGCCAGCGCCGACTTGTTCGGCATCGCTGCCGCGTACGCGTTTCACCTCGCACAAGCCCAGGCGTTTCTCGATGGAAACAAGCGCACGGCGATAGCTGCGGCAATCACATTTCTGGAAGGAAACGGCGTGCCCACCAAAACGAGCACCGAGCCCATCTACAACGCCATGATCGCCATCGCAGAGAAACGAATGAGTAAAGCCGATCTGGCGCAACTCTTCAGGAACCTATTTGGGGGGTAATACGAACCGATCGCGATTCGAAAACGACCGCCGGTATTTCGCCGAGGTCAACCAGCGGATGCCGCGTCCCGCATGAAACACGGCGTCGAGCGCATCCAGGGCATTCGCGAGAAATTCTCCAGCCCTCACCACCCCTGCCGCGATCATCCCAAGAATATGGAGTAACTCAAACATGGCAGCTTTTGCCATGACACTATCCCGTCACAACCCGGCTGGCAACAACCGCCGACATATGGAATCCTAAGCCATGACACCTCCGACTTCTACGGCCGCACATCACCAACCCGATCATCCGCCGCGCCCTGCACCCATACCCCGCCGGCCTCGTCATCGCCACCAAACTCGGCGCCCGCCGATCCGCCGATGGCTCATGGCTCCCCGCCATCTCCCCCGCCGGAATCAAACAGTCCCGGGCACTCGCCATCGGCGCCAAAATAGTCAAAACCGATCCCCAAAATCCGCAAGGAAATTTTATGAGGAGTCTCGCATTGGGGAAAAAGCTGGAACATCGTGGCAAGGTACCCAGCATCCTCTTTCTTCAACCCTAAAACTACCCCACCTCCACCCGCACAGCACGCGTCTTGTCCAGCCGCAGCACATCCCCGGAATGAAAATCCGGCGTCGCCTTCGGGTCAGTAATCTTCTCCCCATTGAGTTGCACGCTCCCTTGCTCCACCAGCCGCCGCGCGTCGCCGCGCGATTTCGTCAGCTTGAACCCCTCCGCGTACGCCGTCACCACCGCGGAAACGATGTCCTTCGCCGCGCCGTTCAAATGGACTTGCTGCAGGTCCGCGTGCTCCAAATCCTTTTTGCTGAACCGCAAATTGAAATCCTCCAGCGCCGCGTTCGCCGCCTCGGTCGAGTGGTAGCGCTCCACGATCCGCCGCGCGAGTTCCTTCTTCGCATCCATTGGGTGCCCCTGCGGGGTTTTCTGGCCCAGCAGCAGGAGATAGTAGCGGTCCATGAGCGCGTCGGAAATGCTCATCAGCTTCCCGAACATCTCCCCCGGCGGCTCGCTCACGCCCACATAATTCCCGAGACTCTTGCTCATTTTGTTCACCCCGTCGAGCCCCTCGAGCAGCGGCATCAGAAACACCACCTGCTGGTGCTGCCCCTCCTCCTTCTGCAGGTCGCGCCCCACGAGGATGTTGAAAAGCTGGTCCGTCCCGCCAATCTCCACGTCGGCCTTCACCATCACCGAATCCCACCCCTGCATGATCGGGTACTGGATCTCATGCGCGCGGATCGAGACTCCTTTTTCAAACCGCTCCTTGAAATCCTCCCGCTGCATCATCTGCTGGATCGTCACCCGGCTGTTGAGCTTGATCACCTCCTCGAACGGCATGATCTCAAACCACTCTCCGTTAAACACTGTTTTCGTCTTCGCCGGATCAAGAATCTTGAACGCCTGCTCCTGGAAACTCTTCGCATTGCTCATCACCTGGTCGTGCGTGAGCTGCGGACGCGTCACCGAGCGCCCGCTCGGGTCGCCGATCATCGCCGTGAAATCCCCAATGATCAGCACCGCCTGGTGCCCGAAATCCTGGAACTGCCGCAGCTTCTGCAACGCCACCGTAAAGCCAAGATGAATATCCGGCGCCGTCGGGTCCACCCCCAGCTTCACATTCAGCGGCCTCCCAAGCTTCAGCTTCTGCAACAGCTCCGCCTCGCTGATGATCTGCGCCGCGCCTGCCTTGAGGGTTTCGAGTTGTATTTCCGGGGACTCCATGGGAACCAGCAAAAATAAACGCGTGCGTGTGGCATTTTCCAGCACAAACACCGGAAAACTTCCGCCCGCAGCCCGGCGATGTCAGCTGCCGAGGGGATATTTCCGCAAGCCGGTCAACTGCCCGATGATTTTCATCACGAAAAGCGGGTTGTTTTTCAGGTAGCGTTTCCACAACCGTCCCGGCTCCTGCGAAAGGCGGTAGAGCCATTCGAAACCCGAACGCTGGATCCAGCGAGGCGCCTGCCGCGTGCGCCCCGCGTAAAAATCAAACGCCGCGCCGACGCCGACCATGAGCGCGGTGTCGAGCTTCGGCAGATATTCGGCCATGAATCGCTCCTGCTTCGGCGTGCTCAAGCCCACCCATATGATGTCAGGGCGCAGCTTCGCCATCGTCGCGATGAGCGCGGCTTCCTCGTCGGCGTTGAGCGGGCGGAACGGGGGGGTGTAAACGCCGCACACGACCGCGCCCGGGTATTTCGCCTCCATGTTGCGCTTGAGTTCCTCCGCAACGCCCGGTTGGCCGCCGTAAAAAAAATGCCGGCAACCCGATTCCCGGCTCCATGTGAAGACCTCATGCATCAAGTCAGGCCCGTAAACGCGCGACATCGCCGCCTTCCCGCGCAGTTTCCCCATCCAGACCATCGGCATGCCGTCGGGCGTGTTGAGAAAGGCGCGATTGAGCACATGGCGGAAATCCGCGGATTCCTGCGCCTCCATCACGCCGTGGACACCGGTCACGCAAATATACCCCTTGGCGCGGCCTTTCACCGCGCCAGCGATGGCTTCCACGGCGGTCCTCAGGTTCAGCACGCTGATGCCCACCCCCAGCACGTTGACTCGCTCGATTTCCATGTGTTGTTGCAAACCAACCATTGTTCGCCTAGCGTTGTAAATATATTATGCCGTCGAATTCTGTTTCCGCCTGATCCGGTGAACGCCCCCGAATCCAAAGAGCCTTCCGCCAAGTCCCGGGACTTCGTGGAATGGTGCAAGACGAACCCGATCGCCATCGCGCTGCTGGTGGCCATCGCGGGGACGTTTTTTTACTTTTTCGGCGCCATCCATCTTTTCGTAAACGGCACGGAAACCGCCGCCCGCTGGGCGTGGAATGCATGGAACCCCGAGCAGGACCAGGAGCACTCCAAGCTTGTGCCTTTTATGTTTCTCGGCCTGATCGCCTACCACTGGGGCGAGTTGGTGAAAGCCCGCAAAGGAAGCTCGAAATCCGGCCTCGCATTCATCGCGATCGGCCTGTTGTTTTACCTGGCGAGCACCCGCTGCCTGGAACCCCGCATGGCGCTCGTCTCACTGCCGTTCATTTTTTACGGGTCCACGCTCTATGTATGGGGGAAGGAAGTCGGCCGCATCATGCTTTTCCCGTGTGCGTTCCTCATTTTCCTCATCCCGTTCGGGGCGATCCAGCAATTGTCCTTCCACCTGCAATACATCGTCACTGATATCGCCAGTTTCCTTGGGAATCTCGTGGGCGTCCATAACCAAGCCATCGGCACGACCATCAGCGGCAGCGCGAATGGCGGCTTCCGCTTCGAAGTCGCGGAAGGCTGCAGCGGCATCCACTCCATCATCGCGATCACGATGCTGACCTCGATCTACATGCATATCGCCGAAAATGTGCTGTGGAAAAAAATTGTCGTTTTTTGCAGTTCCGTTGCGTTCGCCATCATCGGGAACATCGGGCGCATTTTCACGATTTTGCTGGTGGCAAAAATCTTCAATGCCAATATTGCGAGCGGCCCTTACCACGAATATTCAGGCTACCTCATCTATCCCTTTGCGATCCTCGCGATGCTCGGGCTTTCCGCGGTGCTGAATCGGTTGGAGTCGAAACCGGGAGCTGAAAGCAGCAACGACGAAACAGACGAACCCGGGCGGCGATCCTCATCGCATAAACCGATGCGCAGGAAAGTGACGTATGACTACGATTACTAACCCGATCACCAAGCGCCTGCTCATCCTGTGGGTCGTGCTGCTGGCGGGGCTCGGCAGTTTCATGGTCATCCCCCGCCGCCATGGTTCCCAGCCTGTGGGCATCGCGCTCTCGCTGCCGGAGGATGTGGGCTCATGGCATGGCCGCGACGCGCCCGTGAGTGACAAGGAAAAAGCGGTGCTCGGAATCGGTACGGAATTCGCCCGCAAGTACTACACGCTGCCCAACGGCGGCGGGATCTTCGTCTCGATCGTCCTTTCCGGGCACGACGTGGAAACCAGCCTTCACCGGCCCGACCGCTGCCTCCCGGCGCAGGGGTGGGCGATCATGGAACAGAAGCGGGAGACGCTTCCGCTAAACAACAACACTTCCATCCCAGTCACCCGCCTGCTCAACCAGTGCACGAACGAAGCAAGCTCCCAGCACACGCCTTACAGCGTTTATTACTACTGGTTTGTCGGTTGCAACGATGTGGTCGCCTCGCCGTTTCAAAGGAGCATGATCGACTGGCGCGACCGCCTGTTCAAAGGCTACGACCAGCGCTGGGCCTACATCACCGTGGCGGCGGATGTGAGGGACAATTCCGAGCAGACCCAGGCCGCCGCGGATGCCGCCATCCAGAGCTTTGTCGCGGATCTTTTTCCAAAAATCTGGAAACCTGCCGACCCAAAAGGGTAGATTAACGCCCGTTTAATACCGGCGGCCTCGTGAACAACGTCAATGCAACCTGAACGACTCAACGAAGCCCGACGCCGTGCCGCGCTCAGCGTATGTGACCAGTTCCGTCGTGGCATCATCACCGGTGAACATGCGTGCGAGAAATTTTCGCTCTTCTGCATCGAACCTTTACGCGTTGCCGACTACGTCGGGATGCTTCCGGACGATCTGCGGGCAGTGCTTCCGGCGGTTCTGGCAAAGATGCCTACCTCGGATGAAGAATGGGCGAAATTCGACCGGTATGGTCAGTTCGACGGCAGCGATCGGACATGGGCGGAGTTTATCTGTGAGTGTCGAGTTAACATCGAAGCCGTTCGCGCCTGTGTTCTGGGCGAGGTCAGTCCCCCTGCAGCGTCGGATTTTGCAGATCGCATTCGAGACGTTTATTCTAAAAATCTGGAAACCTGCCGACCCAAAGGGGTAGATTAACGCCCGTTTAATACCGGCGGGCCTGTTGCCGCGGGAAAAAGCGATCCGCGATGAAACGCAAAATCCTGATTGTGGAGTTGTGGGGACTGGGCGACCTGACGTTCGCCACGCCCGTCATCGCCGCCGCCCTTGCGCAGGGGGACGAGCTGCATCTCCTCGGCAAAAGCCACGCGAAAGCGTTGCTCGAGCCCTCCTATCCGGAAGCGCGGTTCATCACCTACGAGGCGCCATGGACGGTTTACAAGGGGAAATACCGGCTCTGGAAATGGAACTGGCCCGAGTTGCTCTCGCTCGTGGGGAAATTGCGCGCGGAGAAATTCGACATCGCCGTTTCGGGGCGCGACGACCCGCGCGACCAGTTGCTCATGTGGCTCATCGGCGCAAAGCAGCGCATCGGGTTTGTTTTTGAAGGAGCGCGCAAGCGGTTTGACGCGGGACGGCTTTTCCTCACGCGCCGCCTGAAACGCCCGCAGGCCAAGCAGCACAAGGTGGACGACTGGCACCAGATGGGCGCTGCGCTCGACCTTCCCGCCGTCGTGAATGCGGGGCCGCGCCTCGACCACAGCCGCTACAACACCGGCATCTCCGCGCGCTTTTTTGCCAGCGTCACGAAGCCGGTGATCTGCCTCCACACCGGCGCGCGCATCGCGGTGCGGCGCTGGCCGGAGAAGTATTTCGCGGACATCGTCGGGAGGCTGCGCAAGCAGTTTGATTTCCATCTCATCGTGATCCCCGAGCCGCAGTCGGCCGCGCCGGATGTTCTTTCGGAAATCGCCGATTCGTTCATCGCGGACCTCGGCGTGGGCGAGATGGTCGACCTGCTCGGGCGCGCCGACCTCGTGCTATGCAACGACAGCGGCCCCGGCCACATCGCGGCGAGCTGCGGGCGGCCGGTCATCACGATTTTCGGGCCGAGCGATCCCGATTGGTTCCGGCCTTGGGGCGATGCGAGCAAGGTCGTCATCCGCGACATTTGCCAATGGCGCCCGTGTTTCGATTACTGCCATTTTTCCGAGCCGCATTGCATGACCAAACTCCTGCCCGAAATCGTGTGGCCGGAAATCGAGGCGCAAATCCGCTCGCTCATCTCCGGGGGCAGGTTGAGCGGCGCCCTCTTGAAAAAGGCGACTCAATCCGAGTTCGCCGGGCTATGAGGAATTTTGTCGTCGGGGTCGTGGCCACGTGGCGGCGTCCCACGGAACTCGCGCGCCTGCTCGATTCGCTGAAAAACGCGGGCCCCGATTTCGGCGGCATCGTGATCTCCGACAACGCCGGCGACCCGGCGATCGACGCCCTGTTCGAATCGACCGGCCTCCGCGGCCTATCCCTGCCCCAGTCGGAAAACCTCGGCTGTGGCGGCGGCCTGCGCGCGGCGGAGCAGACGGCGTGCAGCCTGTTCAAAAAGGACATGACCCACCTCTGGATTCTGGACGACGACGTGGAGGTACTGCCCGACACGCTCCCAAAGCTTCTCCATGCGATGGAGCGTGAAAACGCCGACGCCGCCCACCCGATGGCCACCAATGCGGAGGGCCGGCTCGGCTGGTTCCCCGGCCTGCTCGACTCGGCAAAATTCCGCGCGGTGCGCGACGCCGCGACACCCGCCGATTACCTCGCAAAATGCGGTCCCGATCCCGTGCCGTTTTCGTGGTCCACGGGCGTCGCGCTGCTGGTCACGCGCCGTGCCATCGAGGAGGCTGGTTTTCATCGCGACAACTATTGGGTGCGCGGCGAGGATTTGGAATTCAGCCTGCGCATTACGCACGGGCACAAGGGCATTTTCGTTCCCACCGCCGAAGTGAAACACTTCGCCGTGCTCGCCGAAAAATCGGGCGAGGAGGCTTACCTGAAACATTGCGCGATGCTCCAAAACCTCTGCTACACCGGCCTGCATCTCGCCCATGGCCGCCGCATCGCGCGCACGATCCCCGGCAATTTTCTTCGCTTCTTGAAATCGTGGCCGCCCATGCGCGCCATCCCCGATGCCGCCCTGGCATTCTTGCTCGGCGGCCTGCGCGCCAAACCCGCCGGCGTCGCGCAAATTTTCCGCAACCGGCTCCTCAAAACCACCTCGCGAATTGACACTGAAAGTCAGGCGTAGCATTATGACTTGCATGAGCAGTACGTCGTACCCTCCCGCGAAATGAGCACCGTCCTCCTGAACAAAAGGGAAGTCGCCCTCCTGAAAAGCGCCGCGCGCAAAGGGGACGACAACGCCAATTTCCAAGAGCTTCTCCTTAAGCTCGACAAACTGGTGAACGATCGCACCGGGCAGATCCAGATTCCGCCCGACCTGATGCTGCTCATCCACAAATACGGCGCCGACGTCGGCAAGCTGAGCTGGCGCGGCACATTGTTTTCGATCTTCGGCCGCACAATGGGCGACTCATTCGGCCAGCACCCGGATACCTGCACCGAGCTGATCGACATCGACAAAAAGCCGACGAAAACCTCCGGCGAGGAGGATCGGAACTGGCGTTCGGTTTAATGCGCTTTCTTCGCAGCCCGGTGCGGGAAGACGAAAATGCAAAGCACGATCAGCGCGACCAACGTCCCGGAAGCCGCATAACGGCTTAACGCCAGGCCGCCGTCGCTGTGCGGTTTGTCCAGGAAATCGCCCACGGTCGCCCCGAGCGGGCGCGTGAGGATGAAAGCGGCCCAGAAAAGCAGGGTGCGCGGAATTTTCGTCCAGAAATACAACGCCGCGACAACCGCAAGCAGACCGCCAAACACGGCCGCCCCGCCAAGATATTCCAGCCCCAGCCCGCCGTCGTCCTTGTCGGCAGCAACCCAGTCGCCCAGCGCCGTGCCGAGTGTCTGCGAAAACATGATTGTAACCCAGTAAAACGCTTCCGTCTTCGGCGAATCGACGGTGTTGATGGAAATCGACCCCATCACCAAGCGCCATGTGAGCAGCGACCCGATCACGCAGACGAACAGGATGCTCGATCCGCCCGTGTAATGAAGGTGCTCGGAGCGGTCCAGGAAATCCGCGATGGTGGTTCCCAGCGTCGTCGTGGCGATAATGGTCACCCAATAAAGAACCGGGTGAAATTTACGGGCGCGGATCTGCCATGCCACCAGCGCGATAAAAGGCACAAGAAAGATGGCCATGCCGGCGAGGTAGCCGAGTCCCTTGGAGGCGCCCTCCGAACTGTCGCCCATGGTCACGGCATCGCCGGCGGTCTCGCCGAGGGTCGTTGCGAAAATTTTGATGATCCAGAAAATAATCGTGACTTCCGGAACTTTTGCGAAGGCGTCGTTGATGGTGTTTTGTTTTTCGGTACTCATGGTTTTTCGGTTACAGCGGGAGCTGCTGGGTGTGGGGGTTGCGGGGATTGTTTTTCTGGAGCTTTGGTTTCGTCGTCCTTGAGGCCGGCGACAAAGGCGGCGCTCACCGGCAGGCGCACCTTGGCCGTCGTTATGGAATCGACGTGCGAGGTCATGATGACCGTGCCACCGTGCGCGGTGACGATCCATTGCACGATGGCAAGGCCGAGTCCGCAGCCATCCACTTCGCGCGTGTGCGAGGCGTCCACGCGGAAAAAGGGGTCGAAGAGGCGCGGCAGCAGTTCCGCGGGCACGCCGGGCCCTGTGTTCTCGACGGTGATCTCGGCCCATTTGCCGGAATTGGCGAGCGAGAGCTTCACCCAGCCGCCGGGGCGGTTATATTTCACCGCATTGTCCATGAGGTTAAGGAGCATCTGGCGGAGCCGGTCGCTGTCGCCCGCGACGATCGCCTCTTCACAATGCTCCAGCGCCACGGTCACCTGCGCGGGACGCGCGAGCACCTGGCCGTCGGTGTAAATCTCGCTGATCAACTGGTCGAGGCGCACGTGTTCCTGCTTGAGCTTGATGAGGCCGGCGTCGGCCTTGGTGAGCAGGGTGAGGCCGTCGACGATTTTTGCGAGGCGGTCAACCTCCTCGATTTCGTCCTGCAGCCGCTCCTTTTGCTCCGCGGTCAATTGCGTTTCGGCGAGCGCGGTCTCCATGCTGCCGCGCATGATCGTGAGCGGCGTCTTGAGTTCGTGCGAGGCGCGCAACGTGAATTCCCGGATGCGCCGGAACGAATCGGCGAGGCGCTTGGACATGTCGTTGAACACCGCCGTGAGCCGGTCAAGTTCGTCGCCGCTGCCGCTGCGCTGCAATCGCACATCGAGGTTGCTTTCGCTCATCTGCTCGGCGGCCTTTGTGAGCGCGAGCACGGGGGCCATGGACTTGCGCATGAGCCACCAGCCGCCGGCCAGCCCGAGCACCGTGGCGGGGATCGCGACCCAGTAAATATTTTCGACAAAATCCTCGACCATCTCGTTCGGGCCGAGGTCATCCTCGTCGTCCCCGGCTGCGCGATTGTTTTCGTGATGCTCGTTTTCCTCATCGTGCTCCCTGGCCAGCCTGCGCTGCTCGCGTTTTTGCTCGCGCAGGCGCTGCGGCTCGACCACCCACTCACGGTAGAGGAGCCCGGTGCAGATCAGGATCGATGTGAACAAAACGCCCACATACCAAAGCGTGAGTTTGACGCGGATGGTCATGATTCGTTTTTCATCACATAGCCGACGCCCCGGACGTTGTGCACGAGCTTCGGCGTGAAACCGGCGTCGATCTTCTCGCGCAGGCGCTTGACGTAGACGTCCACGATATTCGTGCCGGGATCGAACGTGTAACCCCACACATGCTCGAGGATCGCCATGCGGCTGCACACCCGCCCCGAGCAGCGCATCAAATATTCGAGCAGCAAATACTCGCGCGAGGTGAGTTCGATCGCGGTGGAGTCGCGCATCGCCGTGCGCGTGGCGGTGTTGAGCAGCAAATTCGCAAGCTGCAATTCCACCGGCAGGTGCGCGACGCTACGCCGCCCGAGGGCGCGCACACGCGCGATGAGTTCGGCCAGCACGAACGGCTTGGGCAGGTAATCGTCGGCCCCTGCATTGAGGCCCTCGACACGCTCATCGACCTC
Source organism: Chthoniobacteraceae bacterium (assembly GCA_035550335.1). GTDB lineage: Bacteria > Verrucomicrobiota > Verrucomicrobiia > Chthoniobacterales > Chthoniobacteraceae > DASZPK01. Next base: position 10,547 of record DASZPK010000579.1, read on the forward strand.
GCCGCGCGCGGAGAGCAGCAGCACTGGCGTGGCTATTTTTCGCGCGCGCAATTGCCGCAGCGCGCTGATGCCGTCCCTCTTCGGGAGCATGATGTCCATCACGATCGCATCAAAATTCGTGACCGCCGCCAGCCGCGCGACATGGTCCCCGTCGTGCACGACATCGACGGAAAATCCCTCGGACTGCAGCGCCTTGCGGATGAAGGCCGCGGTCTTTTTTTCGTCTTCGACTACCAGGACGTGCATGCGGTTTTTAGTTTAGCGGACTGGCTCGCTTTGGAAATGCCCAATCACTCCGGGAATGACACGCCGCCGCCGGGCCAAAGCCCAGGGACGGCGGCGTGCCTTGCGCCAAAATGCGGGCCGGTTAATCCTTGTCGTCCGCTTCCTTCTTGTTTGCCGATTCGGTTTCGACATTCACGATTTTGCCGGTGGTGGCGTCGACGTTCACCTCGGTGATGTCCTTCGTGCCGGCGGTCGTGATGTCAAACGACCAGATCAGGACCCCTTTTTCCTTCTCGATCTCGGCCTCCTTCACGGTGCCGCCGGGTACTTTCGCAAGCGCGGTCGCCTGGGCGTCGGCCTTGCTGACCTTCGCCTGCGCCGCGAGCGCCGCTTCGTTGTCTTTGTCCCCCGCGAGCGCGGAGCCGGCGCCGAGGGCGGCGGTGACGGCCAGTGCGAGGAGGGATTGG